>JACMMN010000152.1 GCA_014379075.1 Pyrinomonadaceae bacterium
CGATCTTAAAGGCATTGAAAGCTCAAAGCTCGGTTTCAAATATCTACTTCAACGATCCCGATCTGATAGCCGAAAACCTGTGCAGTGCCTTGGGCGGCCACGATAATCATATTCATTTTGAGGTCAAGCCGCCTGCCAGAGGTGCGATCAAACGGCATGATCTGAAGCATTATCATTCCGGCGGCAGGCTTTACCAGGGAAGCTATCAGGACGATATCGATTATCGCTCTTACGGTTTGGACGCGGCTTGCGGCAACACCAAGGGACTCGGCAAGAACCAGACATTTATTGAATTTAAGGAGATGAAAATAGCATCCGACCTTCCGTCAGCAAGAGAAAAGAACGTTTTTCTGCGTTGGAACGACATTCCTGCAAACGCCTGCGAGATAGATGTCGTGCTTCACTTTCACGGATTCGACATTAGAAATAAAAAAGACAGATCTTTCTTCGATTATGCTGTTAATCTCAGCGGCTTGGAGCTAAAGGACCGAAAACGAGCAACGTTATGTATATTGCCTTTCGGCAAAAATGAACCGAAGTATAAGGAATGGAAAGACGGAGAATTGGTAGAAAAGGTCAACTATGACCGATACATTTTCCCGTTTCTTGAATCGGACGGAGGATTGCAGCGATTGATAGATGAATCGCTGAAAGCGCTAAAGATCAATTTTACGGTGGGACGTTTGATCTTAGCTGCACATTCGGGCGGCGGAAGGACCGTTGCCGACATCCTGAGGCGTAAATTTAAAAACACTTTAAAGCTCACGAAAGCTAATAACGATATTGATGAAGTTCATCTCCTTGACGCAACATACGGCGGCGCAAATGATTTTATCAATTGGGCGGAAAAGAGGATTCAATTCGATTCGGCGCTGGACAAAAGCGATCTGGAAACGAAGGGCGGCGGGCTGCGCGTTTTGTATCTGCCGCTGAGCACGAACAGGGACGGAAAATGCGTCACAACCGGCACAAGCGCCGTGAGCAAAGCGATCGAACAAAAGTTGATCGAATTTACAAAGCAAAAGGAATATTTGCGGCGCTGTTACAGGGTTGAAACGGTTGGTATAAAGCATCTGGATATTCCAAACGTTTTTAGCCCTCAACTTTTGAGAAAAGGATACACCGATTTGAAAGTTTTGCAGGAACATTCTTCGTCTGTTGATGCCTGCTGCAATAATAATCCGAAATGCGGAATTATGATGCCGGTCCAGCAACAGGGACTGGCTTATTATGACGAGGATGAGGTTGATTATTTCGCCGACCCCGAAGCAAGTTATTTGAATTTTTGATTGAGAGGAAAAAATTATGTCAAACAAACCGGTTATCGTGATCGACCCCGGCCATGGCGGTAAAGAAAAGATCGGCGGCTCCAGCCCGAACAACGCCGTCGGTGCGAACGGACTTTTGGAAAAGAACCTGACACTCGATATGGCAAATCGCGTTGCCGCAACGCTTGCTGCGCAAACCAGTGTATTTCTGACGCGGCCGGGTGATACAAATCTCGGATTGTCGGATCGCGCCAAATTTGCAAGGGACAAGAACGCAGACGTTTTTCTTTCCCTGCATTTTAACGGTTTCAGCGACACCGCGGTGGACGGCACGGAAGTTTGGGTGGCGAAAAAGGCTAATCAGCGGAGCCGCGATCTTGCTAGGACTTTGCTCGGCAAGGTAGCCGGTGCTACAAAACTCCGTGACCGCGGAATTCGCGAGGGCGATCTCGGAGTGCTTCTGCCCGAACGCCACGCTTCGGGAACCTCCGCCTGCCTTCTCGAAACATCTTTCCTTAGCAATCCGGCGCAGGCAAAACAGTTGGAAAGTGATGCCTACAGGCAAGCGATAGCCAACTCGATCTGCGAAGGGCTTCGCCAGTTTCTTTCGCTCGGCTCGACGGCCCAATCTTTCTTTTATGTATCGGACGATATGTATTATTCGTCCGGGCTTGCCGCTCCGACACAGGATGAAATTGCCGTTGAACTCGGTTACGCATCACATGCTGATTATCTCAGCAAGGAAGTAAAGCCCGCAAAACTCTTCGGATTGACGGTTGAAAACGGGCTTCGCGACGATTTTTACAAGAAGCTTCAGCAGGGAGAAAAGGAAGCAGCCAAACTCATTCATCCGGACGGTTCGCCCGTTTCGGCGAGCCAATGGGGCATCAAGGGTATTCGCGGCCAGATGAAACGCACGGGCAGAAGCTGGCATCCGTGGGGAGCCGCTATCGACGTAGATTACAGCCTGAATCCATACATTATGCACGAGAGCGGCGAAACGGCGATGGACGCGCTTGTAGCCCCGATCTATCGGCGTATCGCGCTCTTTATGCTCAAACGCGATTCAGTGATCCCGAAAAGCGGCGCAAAAGACGCTATAAGAGATATTTCCG
>JACMMN010000153.1 GCA_014379075.1 Pyrinomonadaceae bacterium
AGCGCTGAGGAAGAGGAGAAGCCGAGATTTGCAAAGGTTCCAACCGGACAGAGCATCGAAACCATAACGTTTGAAGAAGCGATGGCCCTGTTCAAATTGCAGGCCGCGATGGGAATGTATGACGGCAAAGAATTGTCTGTAAGCATTGGCCGCTTCGGGCCTTATGTAAAATGGGGTGATGAATTTGTCTCTATACCCCGCGGCACCGACCTTGGGACAATGGACACGGAAAAGGCGATCGAGTTTATAAAAGCGAAACAGGTGGCGGAGGCTCCGGTCGGTGAGTTTGACAATAAACCGATCACGAAAGGAACAGGACGTTTCGGGCCTTTTATAAAATGGGACGGTTTATACATCAACGTGCCGCGCCGGTATGATCTCGAGAACCTGACCCAGGCCGAGATGAACGAACTTATCGAGGCAAAGGTCAGCAAAGAAGCAAACCGGTACATACAACGCTGGGAGGATGAAAAGATCTCTTTGGAGAATGCGCGTTGGGGCCCTGTCATCAAATTCGGCAAAAAGATCATTTCAGTTCCGAAAAAAGCCGATGGCACGCGCTCCACAGCGGACGATGCGGCATCTCTAACGCTGGATCAGGTAAAGAAACTTATTGAAGCCGAACTGCCGGACGCGTTTGCAAAGAAGGCGAGGCCTTCAGCTAAAAAAGCACCTGCCAGGAAATCTGTGAAGAAGAACGGTAGATGATGGAAGCTCCCGGACCCTTCTTGATAAAACCACCAGGGAAGAAGGAACATAGTCGTGGATCAGTTTGAAAATTAGGGTTTTATCAAATCGAGTCATAAGGATTCATCCGCATTTTCGTGTCTTTTCGTGTTATTTCGTGGTTCCAGTTCCGGATTTAAGACTGAAACCACGAAATAACACAAAAAGACACGAAACAAATCAGACCGGAAAGTTCTCTTATAATTCAAATTGATGTACTACCGGGAACATTCCGTTATTGCAAAAACGAAGAGTGTAATTATAAAATGGCAGTTGGTAACACAGATTTAACGTCAGATGCAGTCACGGAGGCCGACGCTCCAGTAGTATAGGTTTGATGAACGAAAATATTCAGTTTCTGCAGGCATTCTTAAAGAATCCGGGCAAGGTCGGCTCCATTACGCCGAGCTCGCCTGAATTAGCGCAGAAAATGTGTGAGGGCATCAGGCCCGATAAAGACAACGCCGTTCTCGAATTAGGCGTCGGCACCGGCGCCATCACCAAGTTTTTGCAGGAGATCGTTCCCGACGACAAATCGTATTTAGGTATCGAACTAGACCGCGACCTCGTCCGCTCGCTCAAGAGAAACTTTTCCGGCATGCAGATCGTGCGCGGCAATGCATGCGACGCAACCGAAGTGCACAAACGCTCCGGCATCGGGAAGATCGGTTATATCATTTGCTGTCTTCCGTTCGTTTCCCTGCCGAACGATGTCGGCGAAAAGATCCACCTTGAGATCGACAAATTCATGCGGCAGGGCTGCACCTTCCGCACTTTTCAATACGCCCACGGATTCTATATGCCGTCGGCGATCAAATTCCGCGAATTCATGCGCGACCGCTACGGCAAATCAAAGAAGAGTCCGCTCATAGTTAAGAATGTGCCGCCTGCCTACACATTGACTTGGAAAACCAACTGAAATAGTCTGTCCTGGACAAATTCGACAAGAGATTCTTATAACGTCTATAAGCAGGATTGACAGATCATGAATAAACCGCTAGATTAATTGATTGGTTTCGGTTTCTCTCATACGTTCCCGCCACCAAATACAGTCACCCAGATAAAATTCAGGAGTTCAAATTATGAAAGTCATTATTAAAAATGTAGGTCTTTTTGCGCTGTTAGCGCTGGCGACCTTTTCCGTCTCGGCACAGTCCGATGACATCTACCGCGGTGAAATCTTTGCCGGATACTCTTACCTAAACATCGACTCGACATTGAGCGAAGACGATTTCGAGGATTTCGGCGACATTGATAGCCGTCTCGGAACACATGGCGTAAATGTTTCCGGTACGGGCAACTTTACGAAATTTGTCGGAGCAAAATTCGATTTTTCGTCGAATGGAAAAACCGAAGATATTTCGGAATTTGGAGCTACAGGCCTTGTAAAATACCGTGTTAATCAATTCCTGGGCGGCGTCCAATTCAAGAACAACAAAAAAGACGGCCCAACGTTCAAGCCTTTTGCCCATGTGTTAGCGGGCGTTTCGCGTCAAACCATTAAATTCGAGGGAGTTGGCTTCTCCGGCGGCCCGGTTTTTTCCGCACCAACCGGTGACATCACTTTCGAAGACGATCAGATCGGCACAAACAATTTTGCCATCGCGATCGGCGGCGGGCTTGACGTGAAAGTCCACAAAAATGTCGACGTTCGCGTTTTTCAAGTCGATTATAATCCGACGTTCTTCAGAGCGCAGGACTTTGGCGACGGTTTCATTATTCCGGGCAGAACGCAAAACAACGTGCGTTTTTCCTTTGGCGTAGTTTTTCACTAAATTGCGTATTATATTTTCTTTTTAAGAAAACCCTTTAGGGTGGGATTCGCTCCCACCCTTTTTTTCTTTAAAAGTCGGCGCAAATACATACGAAGTGTTGAAACCTTTTCCTTGTTACAACGGTATAATTAGATTGCTCTCTTCAAAATTTATTTAGATCCGGTTATTTTCAGGAGAAATGAAATGTTACGACGCAAAATTTTGGGCGCGAGTTTGATCTACGCCTTTCTGCTTCCTAGTGTTGCCTTCGCCCAAACGGCGAATGTCGGCACAGCTTCCGCTCCGGCCGCCAAGGTCTATTCAGCGCCAAAGGAAGTTATTGACAAGATCAGGGATGAGGGTATGAATCGCTCTCAAGTAATGCAAACGCTGAGCTATCTGACCGACGTGATCGGCGGCCGGCTAACCAATTCGCCAAATATGAAGGCCGCAAACATCTGGACGCGCGACACGATGGCGAAATGGGGAATGCAGAATGCGAAACTCGAAGCCTGGGGCCCATTCGGCCGCGGCTGGTCGCTGAAAAGTTTTTCTGCCCAAGTCGTTGAACCGCAGACGATCCCGGTTATCGGCTATCCGAAAGCCTGGTCCACATCGACACGCGGGCCTGTGACCTCGGAGGTGGTTCTCTTTAATCCTAAAGATGCGACGGAACTCGATAAATTCCGGGGCAAGCTAAAAAACAAGATCATCTTCGTATCGAATTTGCGGGAGGTCAAGGCTGAATTCGGTGGACTCGCGACACGAACCACCGATGAAGAACTCGCAAAGATCGTCGAACCTGAAACGCCGCGCGATCGCCCGCAGCAAACCGAAGAAGATCGGAAAAAACAGCGTGATGCAATGGCTTTCAATTTGTTCGTGAGGCCCAATTTCCTTTTGAGTGAGGGTGCGGCCGTCATCGTCGACAGCAGCCGCAGCGGGCCGGATGAGCAGGGCGGCAACGGCGGCACGATATTCGTTCAGCAGGCGTCGGCAGTTTCGGAAATGCCGAAGGACATGGAAAATTTCAGTTTCCGCAGCCTGGCGCCGGTTTATGACAAGAGGAACGAGAGCCGCATTATCCCGCAGATAACGATCGCTACCGAAGACTACAACCGCATCCTGCGAATGATCAATCTCGGGGTGACACCCAAGATGACCATCGATATCCAGACCCAATATCACGACGAAGATCTGATGGGCTACAATACTGTCGCTGAAATTCCCGGGACCGATCCGTTGCTAAAAGACGAGGTCGTAATGCTCGGCGGCCATATGGATTCATGGCATTCCTCGACGGGAGCGACCGATAACGCGGCGGGCACTTCGGTTGCGATGGAAGCCGCCCGAATTTTAATTGCTTCGGGCCTAAAGCCGCGCCGCACTATTCGCGTCGCGCTTTGGAGCGGCGAAGAGCAGGGTTTGAACGGTTCCCGTGAATACGTCAAACAGCAGTTCGGCGAAATGAAGCCGGCGGCGACGCCGGGACAGCCCGGTCAATTGATAAAGGGAGCGAACTACGACAAATTGTCCGCTTATTACAATCTTGACAACGGCACCGGCAAGATTCGCGGCGTTTATATGCAGGGAAATTCCGCCGTCCGCCCGTATTTCGAAGCTTGGCTGGCTCCGTTCGGCGATCTTGGAGCAAAAACGCTGACGATGCGGAATACCGGCGGCACAGATCATCTCTCATTCGACCGCATCGGGCTTCCGGGATTTCAGTTTATCCAGGACGAGATCGAGTACAGCACACGTACTCATCACACAAACCAGGATAATTACGACCGCATTCAGGCCGAAGACATGAAACAGGCTTCGACGATAATGGCCGCATTCGTCTACCAGACAGCAATGATGGACGAGAAAATGCCGCGAAAAACGGCGAGGTAAAATAATAACTGCAAAAGACACCTTTTTTGCAGCTATAACGTCTTTTCCATAAAGAGAACGCCTTCGTGCGGATTGTCGTAATAAGACTCAATTAGGCGAAAGCCGTGAGATTCGTAGAGTTTCACGGCTTTCGCCATTTTCAGCGGGTATGTGTCGAGCCGCATTTTTGTGTAGCCGACGATTCGGGCTTCGTCGATCAGCTTTTCGATAAGGAGGTTGCCGAGGCCTTTTCCGCGGGCGTTTTCATTCAGGTAGAGCCTCTTCATTTCGCAGATGCCGCCGCCTATTTTACGCAAAGCTATGCATCCGGCGAGATCGTCGTTCAAACTTGCCAGATACAATCTGCCGTCGGGCTGCGCATATTTACCGGGCAGATTTTGCAACTCTTCCTCAAATCCCTGAAAGCATAGATCGAGGCCGAGCCACGCTTCGTATTCACGAAACAGTGAGCGGGCTTCGTCGATTTGGGGCAGAGATTCTGCTTGAACAATTTTATACATATTGAAACGTACTAAATAAACTTTCGACGCATAACATCGTCAAACATTTTGTTATAAAATCATATACATGGAAACAGCTGTTGAGAAATACAAGGTAACGAGCGAGCCTTTTTATTTGCCTGTAAAGCAGGAAGTTGGGCTTTTCGAAGCAGCGTACTCGGCAAAATTGCCAGTAATGCTGAAAGGACCGACGGGCTGCGGCAAAACTCGTTTCGTCGAATACATGGCGTACAAGATGAACCGGCCGCTGATCACGGTCGCGTGTCACGAAGACCTTTCGTCAACCGATCTGGTCGGCCGTTTCCTACTCGAAGGCGAGGAAACCGTCTGGCACGACGGCCCGCTGACCGCCGCCGTCCGTGCCGGTGCGATCTGTTATCTGGATGAGGTCGTCGAAGCCCGCAAGGATACGGTCGTAATCATTCACCCGCTCACCGACGACCGCCGCCGCCTGCCGATAGAGAAGCGCCGCACCGTGATCGACGCCCCGCCCGAGTTCATGCTCGTCGTTTCATACAATCCGGGTTACCAATCGATCTTGAAAGACTTAAAACAATCCACCCGTCAGCGTTTTGTTGCCATGGAATTCGATTACCCGAACCCGGAAGCCGAAGCCGAGATCGTCGCTAAAGAAGGCGGCATCGATATCGAAACCTCGCATGATCTAGTAAAGATCGGACAGAAAGTCCGCAACCTGCGCGGCCACGGCCTCGAAGAAGGTGTTTCGACGCGCCTGCTTATCTACGCCGCTCAAATGATCGCCAAAGGTATCTCGCCCATCGACGCCGCTGAAGTAGCGATAGTTTCGCCCATCACCGACGACCGTGAATTACAGCGGAGTATCCGGGAAATCGTGACGACCATCATTTAACAACTGCTAACACAATTGAAACTTCTGAGGGGCGGCGCTTGAAAAAACGCCGCCTCTTCGCTTTATTTAACATTCTTTTAACACACAGTTCACTTCACGTTAACTTCCCGTCTTTATCCTGACTCTTGCAATCCAAGATATTACAAAAGGTTTTCACAGGCGAGGCGGAATTTGAAAGGGATTTCAATTCTGCCATCTATTTATGTACAGGACATTTATTGATCGAGGAGTGAACAATGAGATTGAATCTTATTTCTAAACTATTTATTTTGATTTTCGCCGCAATGCTGGCACCGGCCGCGTATGCTCAGACGACCGGAACTCTAAGCGGCACTGTCAAAGACCAGAATGACGCAGTCGTACCAGGTGTGAATGTTACGGTCAACAATTCGGCAACTAATTTAACCAGAAATACGACAACTAATGATGAAGGAAGATGGACGGCGACGATACTTCCGGTGGGCACATATACAGTGACCTATGAAAAGGAAGGTTTCAAAAAGTCGGTCAGTCAGAACACCGAAGTCGAAGCATCGGTCACCCGCTCGTTAGATGTCTCGCTGGAAGTCGGCGGGACTGATGTCACCGTTGATGTTACGAGCGACCAGCCGCTTGTGCAGTCCGAATCGGCCGCTGTTTCGCGGCAGATCACGGGTGAGCAGATCACTCGTGTTCCCACCTCGACACGCAGCTTTACAGGCCTCTTGTCGGCGGAAGCAGGAGTTTCCAGCGAGCTTTCGCCGGTGGGCGTGAACGGAAATGGCAACATTTCACCTTCGGTCAACGGAACACGCACGACCTCGACCAGCCTCTTCTTTAATGGGATCGACGCCACGAATATTACCAGCAACGAGGGTTCGCTAAACGATAACATCTCGCCCGCACCGGAAACTCTGCAGGAAGTTAAACTCCAGACTTCGCTTTACGATGCATCGACCGGAAGAAGCGGCGGCGGCAACTTTCAACTTGTAACAAAATCGGGCGGCAACAGGTTCACAGGTTCGGCCTATTACTATTTACAAAATAAGGCCTTCAATTCCAATGAGTTTTTTCTCGAAGAAAGCGGTAACGAAAAGCCCAGAGCCGACCGTACGGAAACGGGTTTTACGATCGGCGGGCCGATCATTAAAGACAAATTCTTCTTCTTCGGAGGCTACCAGTTTACCGATGCCAATACGGGCCTCGTGCCGACCGCACGGACGCGTACGATATTGCCGATAGCACTGAGCGTGCTTGGTGCCGACCGCTCAAAGGCGGCAATTGCGGCGGCGTTCAATCAGTTCAATAGCTGCACGGCAGGGAACTGTCTTACTGCGACGGACATCAGTGACGTTGCATTCAACATCTTCAATTTGCAGAATCCGGTGACTGGCGGCTTCTACCTTCCGAGCATTACGAACTTCCGCGCGTTGGGCATTGTCGACCAGTCCGGCACGGGCACCTTTCAGTCCGGGCAATTCGGAGTGGGTCCCGGCATAACATCACGGACGATCCAGCGGAATAATGCCCTTGCTGAAGTTATCAGTGTCGAACCATCGACATTCCGTCAAAATCAATTCACTACGAGGCTTGACGGCCAGTTGAGCGCCAATAACACGCTTAGCGGCACCTTCTTTTTCTCGAATTTCCCGGGCCTCGATTCCTTTCCCGACCCGAGCAGTTTGGCTTCACCGACCACGCTTCAGCGCAACGACCGCAACCGCACGCTTTCCATCGGGGATACACATATCTTTTCGCCGAATTGGATAAATGAGGTCCGGTTCGGATATTTCTCTTTGAACAATACACGGTCGCTGACGGACGACTTTTCGACCGGGGCTTTTACCAATGATGCAATCGGTGTCATGAATCCGGCTTCGGGATTTGATTCAAGTGTCGCGACAACCCGTCTTGGACACTACATAGGCCGGAACAATATTGCCAACTTCTCATTTGGCGGGCCTAACGATTCGTTCAATAAACGAAAGCAGCTTACGTACAGCATCGGCGACAATGTGAACTGGCTTTTCGCAAACCATAACATCAAATTCGGCGGCGAATACAAGAAACACCAGTTCGATACCAATCTGCCAGAAGAGCAGGCAACCGAGTTCGAAAAATTCGATTCGTTCACGCAGCTTCTGACCGGCAACGCAACCGAAGCCGACACGCAGTACGGCATCACCGACAAGAGTTTCCGCTTTCAGGACCTCGGCTTTTATATCAGCGACGACTGGAAGATCAATCGCCGACTGAGTCTAAATTTGGGACTTCGGTACGAGCTGTTCATGTGGCCGACGGAAAAGGACGGCCGCATCGGTAATTTCGATCTCGAACCGTTTCTGCCTTGCTTTGCCGCGACCGGCAGTTCGAACGCTCTGTGCGACAACCCAACGCCGGGATTCATTGTTCCGAGCAACGTGAATACAACCGGGAACGCTGTGGTTGACGGTGCGATAGCGGCAACTCAGCTCGTCAGCAATAAGCATACGCTGAACGGCCAGGACTACAATAACTTTGCACCGCGTATCGGCCTGGCGTATGCGGTCAACGACAAGCTGGTATTCCGCGGCGGCTACGGATTGTTCTACGACCGTCCTTCGGCGGCGTTCATCAATACTGTTTTTTCGAATTATCCTTTTCTTAGGGAGATCGAGATTACCGTGCCAAATGGGAATGTACCGATCGCTAGCGCATTCTCCGGTGTGCCGACGAATATCCCTCTCAATCAATGGCTTCCTTTCCGCATCGTTCGCAGTTCGGGTGCGGGCGGAACATTTTCGATCCGTGACAACACACCTGTCTTTGTCGATTCGCGCGGCACGCCTCAGGGTGCCGGATGCGTAGTCGCGACCGGAGTCGGCTGTACACGCGGCAACATTGCGGAGACGTTCGAGTTTCGCGCCATCGACCGCGATCTGAAGACGCCTTATATTCATCAATGGAACGTCGGTGTTCAATACGAGCTTTTCAAGGACCTGCTCGTCGAAGCCCGTTATGTCGGAACGAAGGGAAAGAATCTTCTGGTCGCGACCGCGCTCAACCAGGGATTCGACCTAAACGATCCGAATACGCCGGACCATATTTACGAACGCTTTAACCTGGCTTATGTCGCTGCCGGTTCGCCTAATGGTGCATTAAATGCAGGTTCGACCGCACGGGCACGCGGAACGGGACGGGCGTTCGGCTTTGCCAATCCTTTTGCGGCTGGGTTGAATGCGGGATGCGCGGGCGGCGTTTTGACTTTGCCGTCTGGGTCTCCGGTCGATTTGAATCTTGCAAATCCGCTGACCTGTTCGGGATCGACGCTTGGCGGGGGACAAGTTATCAACTTTGAAGCACGCGTGCCGATTCTCGGTTTCAACGTGCCTGAGGCAATCCTGCTTCAATCGAAAGGCTATTCGAACTATCACGGCGCACAGTTCAGCCTTACAAAGCGTCTTTCACGCGGGCTGCAATTTAACGTCGCGTACACCTTCTCAAAATCGATCGACGTGATGTCGAGCGATCCGGGTAGCACAGCGGGCGGCGGCAAGCCCGATATTCCGAATACAGGCTTCATTGCCCAGGGCGATGCCCGGAATATTGAAAATAATCGCGGCCTTTCGGATTTCGACCGCACACATCGATTCAGCACGAATTTCGTTTATGATATTCCGAACTTCGGTTCCAACAGCGCATTCGTAAACGGATGGTCAATTTCAGGGTTCTTCCAGACCCAGTCGGGAACTCCGTTCACGGTGTTCGCCGGCGAGCCGGAAATTCAAACGGCTGCTCAGTATGCCAATCTGACACGCGGATCGGGCGGACTCTACCGGCCCGGCTTCGGGCGTCCGAATACGAGTTGTTCGGCGCAGGACACAGTTAGCGATGCCAGTACAAGCAATCTTGGGGTGATCAATGGTTCCTGCTTCAGTTCGCCGCGCGGCCAGTTCGGTAATCTCGGAAGAAACACGTTTCGCGGGCCGACGCAAAAACGGCTCGACCTGAGCTTTGCGAAAAGCACGCGGATCAACGAGCGAATGAGTTTCGAACTTGGGTTCGATCTATTCAACGTCTTTGACACGGTCAATTTCGCAAATCCGAACAACGACTTGCAGGATACCGTCGATTTCGGCGTGATCACAAATACCGTCGGCGGCCCGCGAGTCGGACAATTCAGGGCTAAATTTAGATTTTAGTTTCAATACTATTTAAGCTGATCCAGCGGCGGGCTCACAAGCCCGCCTTTTTTTTCTTATTGACCTAATGCAATGACCGGATCGAGAGGAAACCGTTTCGTAACCGCAACTTAACATTCTGTTAAAAAAATCGTAACAATCTTCCTGTAAGCTCGGCCTTAAATCGTTAGTTTGAATATTTTAAATGAAATTCACCGGACCGGTCCTTTGATCCGAGAGAAATTTACAGGAGAAAATTGTATGAGAACGTCCCCCTTTCGCAGAGCGTTCGCGTTCATTGCGCTCGCTATTTTTACGTCCAATCTAATTGCCCAACAAAATGTCCAAAACAACAATTCCGATTCGAATATTCATTTGAGTGTACTGGGAACTTATGCGGCCGGTGCTTATAATCTGGGAGCGGCGGAGATCGTCGCTCACGATGCGGAAACGCAGCGGCTGTTCGTCGTAAATGGCGCGACCGGCAGGATCGACGTGCTCAGCATCGCAAACCCGTCTGTTCCCGCCCTCCTTTTTTCGATCGATCTCGCTCCGTATGGTCGAGCCGCAAACAGCGTCGATGTACATAACGGAGTTGTCGCCGTCGCCGTTGAAGCAGTTATCAAAACCGATAACGGCAAGGCGGTATTCTTCGATACGGATGGGAACTTCATAAAAGATGTTACGGTTGGCGCCCTGCCGGATATGATAACCTTCGTTCCCGGAGCCAGAAAGATCCTGGTAGCCAACGAGGGCGAGCCGAACAGTGATTACACGATCGATCCGCCGGGGACGGTGAGTATTATCGATATTAGGCATGGATTGCACAAGGCGAAGGTAACTACAGCTGATTTCGCCGCCTATGACGACGAAATTCTCGATGGGAGCATACGCATATTCGGCCCGAACGCAAGCGTTTCGAAAGATCTCGAACCGGAGTATATTACCGTTTCGGACGACTCTAAATTTGCCTACGTGACCTTGCAGGAGAACAACGCGCTCGGCGTTCTCAATCTCAATAACGGACGATTTGTTAAATTGATCGGCCTTGGCTTTAGCGATCACTCGCGCGAAGGTTTTGGCCTCGATTCAAGCGACCGTCTGAACAGTTCTACGCCCGGTGTCATCGAGATCGCTCCGCGGCCTGTAGTCGGAATGTACCAGCCGGACGCAATTGCCTCGTTCAAACATCGCGGCAGAACATTATTGATAACGGCCAATGAAGGCGACGCACGCGAATATTCGGCGCTCACTGAAGAAGCAAGGATCAATTCGCTCTCGCTCGACCCGGCCGCCTTTCCGGACAGCATCTTTCTAAAAACCGATCCTCAGATCGGCCGTCTAAACGTCACAAAAACTTTGGGAAATTTTGACGGCGACACCGATTACGATTGGCTATTTTCATTCGGAACGCGTTCATTTTCGATCTGGACGACGAGCGGCGGACAGCTTTTCGACAGCGGCGACGACATCGAACAGATCACCGCTTTGGCGCATCCGATGAATTTCAACGCGAGCAACTCTAATAACACTCGCGACGACCGGAGCGACAACAAAGGCCCGGAACCCGAAGGCGTGACGACGGGAAAGGTTTGCGGCCGAAACTATGCCTTCGTCGGTCTGGAGCGGATCGGCGGTGTTCTTGTTTACGAACTGTCGGATCCTCGTGCTCCTCGCTTCGTGCAGTACATCAACAACCGGAATTTTTCTGCCGCAACAAATACACCCGAAGCACTCGATCTCGGCCCCGAAGGCCTTCACTTTATCAAACGTAGAAACAGTCCGATAAACAGCCCGCTTTTGGTTGTCGCCAATGAGGTAAGCGGAACGACCACCGTTTACGAAATAGATCGAAACCAATGCCGATGCAGCCACGGCAGAAACGATCACGATGACGATGAAGAAGAGACGGAGTAAATAGTGATCCATCAAAAATGCGAAAAGGCGAAGAATCGATTCTTCGCCTTTCGCATTTTTTTAGAGGAGGCCAATTATCTAACCGCTGTTGTCTGCTTTTCCTTTGGATCATACGGCGTTGCCTGGTAACGCTTGATCGCCTCGTGGGCGTTGTCGTAGTTATCGCCCAGGCCTTCGGCACGTTTGTAGGCGGCGACGGCACGGCCGCGGTCGCCCTTTGCGTCGTATGCATTTCCCATCTTGATGTTTGCCCAGACGGAAAGCCACGTCGGGCTGAGGTTACCGCTAAGAGTCGCCTTAAAATTATCTATCGCGACGTCGTAATTGCGCTGTTCGAGAAACAGAAGGCCGAGATGATAATAGATCCATGAATTTGATCGGTCCAGCTTTAACGCGGCTTCGAACTGGGCTTGCGCCTCGACGTAATTTCCTTCTTTGAACTGCTCAATGCCGCGCCGGGCGATCGACGAAACGCGAAGGTCAGGCGAAATCCGCAGAAGTTTGTAATTCGGGTCAATGACGACTTCGAGCGGCTTGCCGTCCGATTCGATATTAAAATCGGCGCTTGCTTCGTTCATATCTATCGTTACCGTTTTCAGGCCGCCCTCGCCTTCAGAGCGGAGCTGCACATCTACCGGAAGGCGAAGATTGTCGTAATTTTGCTTGACGGTGCCGCGGGCGACGAACTTGCCGCCGCGCGTGCGGAGGATAAGGTAATCGGTAGTGAATTCCGGAACGCCCGTGCCTTCGACCCATCGGGCAAAGAAGTAACGCAAATTTTCACCCGCAATTCGTGAAGTGAGTTTTTCAAATTCATCGATCGACGCATTCTTTCCGCGATATTCCTGCAAATAGGTCTTCAATAGCTGATCGAATTTCTGCTGGCCCATCGTGTCGCGCAGAAGCTTGAAAGCCATCGCGCCTTTCGCGTACATAATGTATTGGTACGCGGTCGATTGATCGTCGAGATTTGCCGGAACACGCAGTAGCGAAGCTGTTTGCTCGAAGGTCAGCGATTTTTCGAGCAGCTCGCGTCGGAGAGCGTCCAGTTTTGCGCCGCTCATCGTACTTTCACGGAGCGAAAATGCGCTGTATTCGGCAAGCCCCTGCGCCAGCCAGGCATCGTCAAAAGACTTTAACCCGACCGTCAGGCCCCACCATTGCAATGCCGCTTCACGCTGAAGGCGGTCGTTCGTGATATTACGTCCCTGCTCAAATTGGCGATCCGAGATAAACAGCATGCCCGTTGACGAATAGAAATCGAGGCTTTCATCGTCGATCTGCGTAACTATCAGGCGTTTGCCGAAATCTGCATTGCCGAACCTTTTCGTGTAAAAATCGAGAGCCTTGCCGAGCGTTTCGCCATACTCGATGATCGTCGGATCATTGCCCGGTTTTGTATAGAACTGCAATTCGTAGCCGCCTAGATTCATCGTTTTACTAACGAATTTTCCGTACGAAAAATTACCGACGAGAGCGGGTTTGGACTGAACAAAACGGTATTTGCCGCCCGCGTTTGTCACCGGGCTGTCGCTGTAGCCGACGATCTGTAATCCGCCGGGGGCTGAAATACTGATGTCCGAAGTTGCAAGATCGGCCGCGTAATCGTGAAACGGAAACCACCGCGCCGCGTACATCAAATATCCCTGGTTTGGGCCTACATAAGCCAATCGTTTGGTGAGAAGCGGCCCGCCATTCGGTGTATTAAGCTCGCCGCTGTATTTAAAACGCAGCGTAACCGGCGTTCCTTTCAGAACTGTGTCGCCGAGATCTATCCTGACACTCGGGCCGAGATCGGAAACACCGACCTGATCCTGAACAAATGTGATCTGCGCGGCACCGGCGGCTTTAACCGGTTTGGCTTTCGAGGTCGGCGGGCCCGAAGCGGCCGGCGAACTCCCGACACGTGCGATGCTGTCAACCTTTAGCGAGCCGTTGAGTTCGAATGAAACAGAGCGCGTATCTTCCTTCGGAATAAAATTTACATCGACGGTCGCGGTCAATTTGTTATCAGAAGGACTTAGCTGGACGTCCATCTGATAGTTCGTAACGTCGAACTGGGAACGCTGAACCTGCTGCGCGAAAGCGGTTGCCGAAAGTATAAAGACGAGCCCGGAAATTTGTAGGAAGAGACGCTTATAATTTTTCATGTCGTGTACGAAAACCTTTACCTTGATCAATGTGCTTATCTATGATGTTTGCAAGGCCAAAATCGTTTGCCTAGCGGACATAGATCGGATTCGATATTATCCAGGGCATTTTATCGAATGGCGGGCCGAGCGAATCGAGATAAACTTCGACGCGATATGCGCCTGGTCCGTAAACGTTCAGTACCAGATCGGAAACATCCGCCGACTCATTTATCATTTCACCGTTGCGAAACACGACAAACCGTGCCTTATTCGGTGAATTGATCTTCAGCCGGACACCGTCGGACAGCAGAGCATCATCGCCCATAAAATGGTTGCCCGTGGCACTTTCAGCGACGAAACTGAAACCACTGGATTCACCAAACACGTCGAATCCGATAAATGAGCGCCCGGTTTTCAAAGCCTCGATCAAATGCTCACGAGTCAGTTGCTTGTCCTTTTCGATCAAAACATGAGCGCGTGCCAAACGAAATATTGTTTCATAAGGATCGATCTTGATGTTGATGAGTTTATTGCCGGCATCGTCGCCGAAAAGGTGAAATCCGATATTCGAATGGGCATCGGTTCCGGCAAAAAGACTTATCTTTCGCTTCGCCGCTGTTTCATCAAATTTTTGCAAATTAGCATCAGGGCGTTTGAAGTATGATGCAAGCGTTAGTTCGGGGTATGCCGGATACGACCAGATGAGATCAAAAATGCCGATGAATGGATTGATCTGCTTTGCACTCGTATGAAGGCTGAAAACCTCGATTCCGTCAAAGTTTGAATCCCAGGACTTAAGCTTTTCGGGGTAAGTCACAAAAGCGAGTTTATTTTCCGAGCGAGTTTTTTCGAGAAACGCAGTTGTCGGGCCGTTTCGAAAACTTGCCGCATCAGCGCTTCCGGGAATCATTAGAAAACGGTCGGAATCTGCCGTGTCAACCTCATTGCCGCCGACAAAAAGCGTTTTGCCGTAAACGCCGTTCAGCGTTAGTGCCGATGTATCGAATTCGTTTGACCAATGCTCGGTCATCAATACGAAATCGAGATCGTTGGAATTTGCTGCGGCGATCAATTCGTCAAAACCGCCTGTACTGTGTCCGCCGAGAGAAGTATGGGCGTGGATTATGCCTTTGTATTCGTTGAAGATATGCTCCGCTCGTTCGATTCTCTGCGTTTGCGATTCACCGATCTTTTGTGCAAGTTTACCGGTTTGGTAGCGGCGATAGATAAAGGGGATCTGCACCAGCACGATCACCACAATTAAAACGAGGAAAAATCTCTTTAGGAACTTTTTCATTCGGAGAAACTTAGTTCACTCACCCGCTACCGCAGGTGGTAGTGACAAGAGCCTGGCCGCAACGAACACCCTATTAATCAGACAGGAAATCGACCGAGACTACTTTTTCGGCTATCTGTTTTCCAAGTGCGACAACTTTTTGATGTTCGGGATGATCGGTGTAAAAATCCAGAGCGGCGCGGTCGGAATATTCCGCGACCAGCCCGGTATCGAATGATCGCTCGAGTTTTAGTATGTCGGCACCGACTTCGAAACTTTTGATATGCGGGATCAGGTCCGGCAGCGCGCGGAGTCTCGAGAGATGTTCTTCCCGCTGTTCGGCGGTCGTTCCGGGTTTATATTTCCAGCAGACAATATGTGTAAGCATTTATAATTAGGCCCTTACGTGCGGGGCTTATGCATTTTCGCACCATTCTTTTGTCACCTGATGCCGATATTCGAACATTTTCTCAAGTTTCGGTGTGATCACCAACGGCGCGGCCAGAGCCCCAAAAAAAGGAATCGGCGGCGTGTACTCGATCTCGTCACGCAGGATCGCTCCGTCTTCATGTGGTTCAATGATATGCCGGTGCCGCCAACTGTGAAAAGGGCCTGATATCTGCACGTCCTCAAACATTCGCGGCGGATCGTAAGCCGTGTGTTCGGCAACCCAGCGTGACGAGAAAATACCGAAGAGCTTTTGTTCGATGATAGCCCGCGAACCTACTTTAGAGATGTCCGCCTTTTGGACGATCTTCGCGCTCTCCCAGGGCGGTATCAGCCGTTCGAAGGCGTCGGGCAATTCGTGGAAAGCAAATACTCTTTCCTGTGCAGCTTTAATGACGCTTTCTTTAATAAATTTCATTCCTTCATACGATAACACACAACATTTTTGTCCGTATGACGAAATATATCAGCGCAGGTTCACGCAAAAGCCGCAAAGAACGCGGAGCAAAAACAAGATCAATTGAGTCAATTCCAATATATTGAAATTAGCACGAAACCTTTTTCGTTCCGGCTTTGCGATCTTTGCGGCTTTGCGTGAAAATCTCATAGACCAAAATCAGGAGCTATTTTAAATGACGGAAACCACGCAGGACCTTGGAGCGTTTTATAACGACCACGTTTCAAAGAAAAAGATCTGGCAGGTCATCGGTGCATCGGCTGTCGGGACTATGATCGAGTGGTACGATTTCTATATTTTCGGCAGCCTAGCCGGGATCATCGCACCATTATTTTATCCGCCGGGAAACGATACTTTCGCCTATATCGCCTACTTAGCGACATTTGCTGTGGGCTTCGTCGTGCGCCCTTTCGGAGCTTTATTTTTCGGCCGGATCGGTGACATTGTCGGGCGAAAATATGCATTTTTGGTGACGCTTTTGATAATGGGCGGAGCGACCGCCGTGATCGGATTTTTGCCGACGTATTCGCAGATCGGCATTGCGGCACCGATAATTTTGCTTTTGATCCGCGTGCTTCAGGGTTTAGCCCTCGGCGGTGAATACGGTGGAGCTGCGGTTTATGTCGCCGAGCATGTGCCCGACAATCGCCGCGGTTTCTATACTTCTTTCATTCAAATTACCGCGACGCTCGGACTTTTTCTGTCTCTCGCCGTTATATTGATGGTGCAAAACACGATGAGCCCGGATCAGTTCGCCGGCAAAGCGGACGGCATCAGCGGCTGGCGGATTCCGTTTCTTATCTCTATTTTCCTGGTCGGAATCTCTCTTTATATTCGTCTCCGGATGAAGGAATCGCCGATCTTCGAGCAAATTAAAAGTTCGGGAATGACATCTGCCAATCCGTTGATCGAGGCATTTACGAAATGGGAAAATCTAAAGATCGTGCTAATTTCTCTTTTCGGCGCTACTGCCGGGCAGGGCGTCGTTTGGTACACCGGGCAATTTTACGCGCTGTTCTATTTGCAGAAAATTTTGAATGTCGATTCAACTTCATCAAATTATATAATCGCCGTCGCATTGCTGCTGGCGATGCCGTTTTTCGTCGTGTTTGGCGCTCTGAGCGACCGAATCGGGCGGAAATGGATAATTATGGCGGGCTGCCTGCTTGCGTTGATCACATATATTCCGATCTATCACGCGATGCAGTCCGCGGCCGGATCGAATGTCGAAACGGCAAGTTCGCAGAGAAATCCGGCAACCGGGGAAGTCTCGCTGACGCCGCAATCGCGTGATGCGGCCGGAAATCTTGCTCCGGCGGCGAAGGTGCTGGTTTACTCGTCGTTCGGCAATTTAATTTCGACCTCAACGGCTTGGAAATTGATCGGCCTGGTTTTTATACAGGTTCTCTGGGTGACGATGGTTTACGGCCCGATCGCCGCATATCTGGTCGAAGCCTTTCCGGCGAGGATTCGCTACACCGCGCTTTCGCTGCCGTACCATATCGGCAACGGAGTATTCGGCGGCCTGCTGCCATTGATCGGCGTTTCGATAATTGCCCAAACCGGGAACATCTACGCCGGGCTTTATTATCCGATGATAATTGCGGGAATCACTTTAGTTGTCGGATCGATATTCTTGAAAGAAACGCGCGGGCGTAAGATATGGGATGAAGTGCGGAGGTAATGCTACAGAAGTTTCACGCAAAGCCGCAAAGTAACGCAAAGAAAGCAGGCAAAAAGACAGACTACATTATTAATAAAATACACAAATTCTTAAACTTATTATTTCTTAATTTGCGTCCCTTTGCGGCTTTGCGTGAAACTTCTTTAGCATTACCTCCGCACTTCATCCCATATCTTACGCCCGCGCGTTTCTTTCAAGAATATCGATCCGACAACTAAAGTGATTCC
>JACMMN010000154.1 GCA_014379075.1 Pyrinomonadaceae bacterium
GATTGGCCGGTGGAACGCGGGCCGTCGCGCATAAATTCGACGATTGCCTTTTGCTCTAACGAAAGGCTCGCGTTGTACATCAAGACCTCGTCTACCTCTTTCAACATTTGTTCCGAACCGACTTTCGGCGGCGGAGCCGGGCGAAACATATCGTTGCGCTCCAACCCGAAGGATTTGACGCGATACCAGTGCGGCGTTAGGTAGCCCGGGGTGGCTTTTCTGCCGTCGGCTAGCGTGAACTCGATAGGCTGCCAGCAATCCGGATCGATGATCTTATTCCAGGGATTTGCGGGGCGATAGAAGGTGTAGTCCGAATAAGCTTTTCCGTTTGATCCGGGCTCGTCCCCGAGTTGGTTTGCCCCGTCATGCCGGCGATAATCGATGACCGCAGCAGCAGCGACATTTCCGATGCCTCTCGGTTTCGTTATGTCGGTCGTGTTGTCATCGGGGTCGTAACCGCGTTGCCGGAATTGCCCGTCCAGCCAGACCTTATCTTCCGGAAATACCTCGAGCATCGCCCGATAGGTAGCGTACGCAATTGCAATTCGTTTGTTCTCTTCGGTACGCTCGGACTTGGGACGGCGAAGCCTGCCTCCAAGCCTTGTTCCGACCGCTTTATCATCGTATGCGGCCCAGGCGTCGTACATCGCGTTCGTGATGATCATCAGCATTCGCGATCCGACGGTTGGACGAGGAGAAATGCGGTCGTGTTCACGAGCCGTTGCTTCGAGGGCGACATCGAGCCATTCGTAGGCCGACGATTTTACCGGTGTTTTGGCGGAAATGGCAGAAGGCTTTACTTCGTCCTGAGCGGTTGCCTGAGAAGGAAATACCGCGGTCGCGATCAAGATAAGGAGCAAAAAAATAATCGACAGCCGGGTGTTCTTCATAGTCGCTTCTATAGCCGCTGAAATTTCGCGGCAGTTTATCAATTATTTAATTATGGCCGTGCCGGATTTGCCGCGTCCAACCGCTCATTTCCAGTCAAAGCGGCGAATTTTCGCTGCGTTTCGGCAGACCAGCCGGGAATTAGATCTTTCACTATTCCATTTTCATCGACAAGAATCGTCAGCGGGACACTCAATTCATCGGTTGCGTAAATATTTTCAATTGCACTGACGCCGCCGATCACGATCGGATAAGTGACGCGTTTTTGGGCGACATAGCCTTTGATATTCACGTTCTTTTCAGTATCGACATTGATGCCGATCAAATCGATGCCGCGGGCCGCCAACCGCACCCGCATTTTTTCAAGCTCCGGCATTTCCTTCGCACACGGCACGCACCAAGTGGCCCAGATGTTTATCAACGAACTTCTTCCACGCTTAAATTGTTTCCGAATGGAAGAAGATGCGCCATTCATTCCTTTTACAGCGAAATCGGGAAGCGGTTTCCCGATCTCAATTTTCAATCCTTTCGCGAAAATTTCGGCTTTGGTCAGCGGATCACGCAGGTTGGTCTTCGCTGTTGCAACCGTCTGGGCTTTTCCAGCCCCGGCTTTTAATAAAAGTGTAGAGCCTTTCGCGGCATTGCCTTCGAATTTTTCAACGCTGCCATTTGCCCACGTTACCTCAATCCATTCCGCTCTATCGTCCTTCCCCAATCCGAAGAGAAGCCGAGGATCATGCTGCGAAATAAACCCGGAGCCGCCCGATTTGATTTTCGTCAGGGTCCCGGCCAAAGTTTTGACTCGAACTACAGATCCGTAAGCATCGCGTCCGGTTTTCTCATCGCCTTCAAGAGCGATTCGCAGAAAATTACTATCCTGCCCGACGTTGTTTCGGAATAATAAATGCCCTTGGTTCTGAATCGTGGTCGAGAAAACATCCAGATCGCCGTCGTTATCAAAATCGGCGAAAACTCCGGCACGTCCGTCGGTTATTGAATCGATTCCCGAAACACCAGAAATATCGGTAAACTTTTTGCCGCCTAAATTTAGATAAAGCGGGTCGCGTTCATATCCGCTGAAGGAAAATCCCTGACCGAACATCAATTGATTTTGGTCCGATCGAAGCGCTCCCTTTTCATCCTTTCCGTCGTTTGATTGCGTCACAACTTGACGCCAAAACTGACTTCAGGTGTCTTTCATCGACTTGCCGGAAATAAATCCGTTCGGCGTATAAATATCTTCCCAACCGTCATTGTCGAAATCGATGAAGCCGCCGCCCCACGCCCAACCGCCGGAAAACCCGCCGACTTCCTGCGTCACGTCCCGAAATTTTCCATCGCCGGTATTCTCAAATAGATTATTTCCAGCGGCAAGTTTTTTCAGGACGTTATCTTTCGCACTCGAATTCGGAAAGAGCCGCGTTAAGATCCGGTTGCCCGCCGTCGAACTCATATTCGACGCGTGAATGTCGAGCCGCCCGTCGTTATTGTAATCTCCGAACGAAACGCCCATTCCATTGCCGGGATCGAGAACGCCGCGTTCCTTGGCCTCATCGACGAAACGATCTCCACGGTTGATATACATCGCCTTTTCGCCAAAATCATTCGCGACGTACAGATCAATTTTGCGGTCCGCGTTTACATCGGCGAATTCTGCGGCGTAACTCCACCGCCGGTCATCGACACCCCATTTTGCCGCCTCTTCACGAAATGTTCCGTCCGGATGGTTTATAAAAAGCAGATTCGGCGTGCCGTTCGTCGCTCTAAACCACGAATCGGGCGTTATTTGTCCATAACGGTTATAGGACGTGACATAAACGTCGAGCCGCCCGTCGCCGTTGACATCACCCGCGACGGCACTAAAACCAATAGCATCTTTTGCGACGCCCGATTCTAATGAAATATCCTCAAACACAAGTTTGCCGGTCTGTTTGAGATTATTTTTTAACAGAATTTGCTGGCCGACCGAAGATACAAAAATATCCGAATCACCGTCGTTGTCGTAATCGAATACGAGGGGAGCGGTGCCGGACGCCGTGATTTTAACGCCCGCTTCATCCGAAGCGTCGCGGAAACCGCCTTTGCGGTCATTAATGTAGAGATAGTTTCGATTTGCGCCGATGACAAACATGTCGATCCAACCGTCGCTGTCAAAGTCGGCCGCCGCCGCACCATGCCAGATAAAACCGCTGTTTTCAGGCGTCCCAAAACCGGGCAGCGTTACTCCGACGCCCGCGGGCATCGCAACCTCCGAAAAAAGATCTTTTTCAGCGACTAGTGAATCAAAACTAAGCATGTCGATCGAATCGAACTGCCAGTGCTTATTTGCGCCATAACGAACGCGGGCATTAAACGCTCCGCGTGCCCACTCGCGTTTGCCATTTATATCGCGCCCAATGACATAAAAAGCAATTCGGGCCTTCCCGGTCGCACCAACGACCGCCGTCGGCTCATCAGCGCCCAAAATCGCCTTCGCGGTTTCATCGAAATTGGCTTCTTTGACTTTGAAACGTACGTCTTCGATCTCAGAAAAATGATCCAAAAATTCAGACCAACCATCGAGAAACTTCTTGCGGGCGATCTTGCTCGGAATCGTCGCTAAATCCGCACCGGGAATTTCCCAATTGTGCGTGTTGATCCATTTAACCTGAGGCTTAGCGGCGGATGGACGGGACGGAAACGGATTGGCGGTCAAATTGAGCGGAAAATAGTCCACCGTCAATTCCGAATCGCGGTCGCGAGCGGCTACAGACAGCTCCAAGATATCGTTAGCCAGCGATTCGGATAATTCTTCGTTGGTTTCGAGGCGTTTCCGATCTACTGTTGTTTGAGCCGACGAATTATCCAGGCCGTGACTTTGAAATAGAACTCCGCTGCCCACAATCGTAAAAATAACTGCGAGGGCAATGGAACCTGCTCGGACTGTGAAAATTGGATAAAAAGTCGAATACTTCATTCCGCGTCCTAAACTGAAAGGGAAAACATAACGAATTTAAATCCTTCGTATGCCGGAATCAATTTGATAATAAAACTTGATCGGGATCGATATTCTAACTGCGAATCTTATCACAAAACTTTTGCAGGGCACAACAACAAAGAGCTTCCGCGAGGATTTGTCGTTACAGCGTTCTTAAGGCGTTTGTTCTGCGTCGAGACCTAACCTTACGTGGTTGTCGTCGACGCAAATTTATCCGTTAAAATAAGACTCAGAGCTCCCATCAAGGTAGGATAAGTGCCGAGTGTTGATGGAATGAATTTGGCCACTGGATAGCCCTGGCACAACGCGGATTCAGCCCCTTCCATAATATCGCCAGCGATCAGAGACCACGCCCGGACGATCGTACCGGTCACGATCGCGACCTCGGGCGAAAGGCCTTGAAATAAATTAGCGATCCCGACGCCTATGTAGTGCGCCGTTTCTTTCAAAGCAGCCTGAGCATTCGCATCGCCTTCCATGGCAATGTTAACTAGATCGGTAAAACTTATCTTACCTTCTCCGTTATGCTTCTTCTTTGATTTTTCGTAACGGGCGACGGCGGAACGCTCGGACGCATAGGCTTCCCAGCAATTAAATTTGCCTGCCGCACATGCAATCGGAGCATCGCTGCCAATCGTCATATGACCAAATTCACCCGCGATGCCGCCTTTTCCGCGATATATCTGGCCGTCGAATACGATTCCCGTTCCTATACCATTCTCGATCAGCACCAAAATAAAATCACGGACGGCGCTAATTTCCGGGCGCCCAAACCACAGTTCGGCCAATGCCGCGGCATTGGCGTCATTATCAATTTTGACCGGCATCCCCGTGGCAGTTCTGAGCCTTTCGGCAAATGCCGGTTTGTGCCAATCTAAATGCGGGATCAAAAGGATATTGCCGCTTATAGGTTCGACGAGAGCCGGGACACTGACGCCAATGCCCTCGATCGAACCTCCGTTCTTGTGAATAAAATATTTTACCGAGCTGATAATGCGGGAGATAGTCTTTTCGAAGTTCGGATCGGTTGGGAACTCTTCCTGGTCTAGAATTCTTCCGGCCAAATCGCTGGTCGCGACAATCGTTCGTTTTTTCCCCAAATCAATGCCAACTGCAATGGCATGGGCAGTCCGCAATGACAATAGCTGCGGAGGCCGGCCGCCGGACGATTCGCCATCTATCTCTTCGATCAAGCCGATATTTTTCAGCTCTTCAACAATCAGGGAAACGGTCGAACGCTGCAGATCGGTCACGCGGGCAATCTCAGCACGGGAAATAGGATTTTTCTCACGGATATGATTGAGAATGATCTGCCTGTTAATATCGCGAATCGTACTAGACCGAGCCACATTCGCGCTTTTAAGGTTTATTCGTCTGACCATACCTGTTCTACCCGTCGGCTATTTCATACACGATTTAAGTCTGCTCAAGTATATTTCAATAATCGACTTAGTAAAATCTCGATAACATAAAATAATCAAAAACGTCGATGCCAATCATTTCTTTAATGCCTGGCGATCGCTTTTTCAGCCAGAATGTTTTATGGCCGAATTCTATCAAGATCTGAAAACAAGAAATCTAGCGACTGGAAACACGCACATAATCTATTGTCATCGTCTGCGGAAGCACGGTCGTATTATCCGGC
>JACMMN010000155.1 GCA_014379075.1 Pyrinomonadaceae bacterium
AGTCGGGGACGGGGTTGGGGTTGGCGTCGGTGTCGGTGTGGGCGGTGGTGGAGGCGATTCCGACAAACAGGAGCTGTTATTCGCAACGTGCGTGCCGATCTGCGAACGCGAAAGCGTGCAAAATGTCATCGCGGTCGAACCACTGAGCTGTGCGTTCATCAACGTGTTCCCGCAGCTCTGGGCCGCTTCCACATGATTCGCCCCAAGGTTATGCCCGAGTTCATGTGCCGGGATCATATACTTTGCCGGAGCCCAGTTAATATAGCCGTTAACGCCATAGGACGATTGCGGAGCGTTGCAGATCACGCTGACATACGCAATGCCCTGCGACAGGACATTCGGTTTTGCGGTAAAAAGATGGGCCGCGTCGCGCGGTATGGCGGACACGGGAAAATTCGCATTCCAGTGGTTCTTAAAATTCGCCAGCACAGCGCTCGATCCGGCTCCGGCGAAAGGATCGGCAGCTGTCCATGTATGCTGGTAAACGACACTTATCGTTAAGTTTAGCTCGCTTGAATAAGTGCCTTCGACCATGTTAAGAATGCCGAGTATTTCATTATTTGCCTGTACCGCTCCGCCGAGCGTTGTAACAAATTCGAGATCGGCGTCTGTCGCAAGTTCGAGAAAGCGTACCATCGACACGCTGCCGGTTTCCGATGCTCCGGCAGCGATACCTTTCCCGTATTCGATCTGTCCGGGAATATCGGCGTCGCAAAAGAAGGGTTCCTGATTCAGCGAGTCTTCTTCGCGGTAAACGACCGATTCGTCAACGGCCGCCAAATTGGAATATTTTACGGCGGATTCGATAAAATAACGCACCGTGCCGGTCCCGAAAAAGCCTTTGACGCTGCCGTCGATGATGGAAAGACGAACCTCCGAAACTTGCTCGCCGGCGATCTTTCCCTTGTAGGTAGTCACCCCGGTTTGTTCCATCGGAAACATTCCCATCAACCGCGTGTCCTCGGCGATGTAGCGCGTTGAGCGGATATCATTCGGTTCGAGGATCAGTTCGAAATGCCGCCCGTCAGCCTGGAAAGAGAGCTTCAGTTCTTTGTCCCCGGTTTTGGCCGAATCGACGCGAACAAGGTCGGAATTTATGAAAGACCTTTTTAGATCGTCCTTGGCCCGGTCATTTTGACCGGTCACAAAAACAACGAACAATAGTGAGAGAACAGACGCGGCGAAAGCCTTTGCGAGTAAAGCTGCAAGTTTCATTCGGGTTCCTTTTTGACTATATTTGCGGGGCGGTATTGGGTTTGAGAGTATAACTAGCCACAGAAAGTTTCTGTGTGTATAAGTTAATACACGTTGAACAATGTTGTTCTTCCAGAATAATTCAGTCAATTTGACTGCGCAAATACGAAAAAAGGTGTCCGCTAATTTGAAAACTCAAAAAAGGTAAAGACGGTGCGTCTGGTACCTGGCCAAGCTTCGTCTCAATCCAGCAGCCTTCGCCGCAGACGAATGAAATTGAAATCGCAGCATTTTGCCTCGGCAGTGACGAGTTTCTGGTCCGGTTGAATTACCTGCGCCGTATATTTGTCCCCTGAGAAAAAGATATCGTCCGATGACCCGTCGGAATTGAAGCGCTTCAGAGCATCCCACATTGAAGAGGAAGTGTAGTAGAACATCTTTCCATCCGGCTGCAGCCAAAGATTGCGGCTAATGGAGTAAGTCCCGTAGGTGACGATAAAATTCGGGTCCACACCGCCATTCGCTAACGAGCGGGACAAACACGAAGGGCCGGACTGGTCTTTAGAGCGCAGCACCAATATTTTTGCGTCCGGCTGGATCAATATATCGGTCGGATGTGTGTCGGCTGAGCAGAATGGAAGGACCGATTCGCCGTTCGTGCCGAAGGTCGTAACAACTTGCCCTAAATTGGTGTAGCGGCGCAAAATGGATTCGTAAGTTAGGGGCTTGGCACCGGCGACCAGGATATTTCCGTTCGCCGGATCGACCTTCATCGAAAATCTCTTCTCACCGCCGTCGTTAGAGAAATATCTAACGGCAGGCTCGAAGGTAAAGCCGTAGGCACCCGTGCTGGAAAATTTGGTCACTCTGTAAAAATAGGGCCGTTCGCCGGGTGTCCGCGATAAATAAGCGGCGTAGATGTTCCCGGCATTTATTTCGAGATGATAGTTTGTGTAGTCTATTGATTGTATGGTGTCGATAAATCTCGACCCGCCCGCCCCGAAGCTGGAATCCAGCGTCCCGTCGGCATTAAAACGCCATACGATCGGTGATTTCGTATTGATGGTATCGCCGTTCCAGTCGAATGTATGCGGTGCCTGGCCGAATACGACAAGCTTTCCGTCACTCTGCAATTCGGCATCGAAACCGATACCTGGAAAAAAAGTCTGGTAGTTCGAGTCGAACGCCCCTGTCGAAGTGTATCTTCTGATAAAAAGAACATCGACCACCGGCCCCTGATATTGAAGCTGACTCTTCCTTCTGCCGACGACAACGATCTTGCCGTCGGACTGAACCAGAACTTTGGTAATCCAAAGGCCTGGGCCGATGTACTCGTTCACTTCTCCGCCGACGCCGAAAGTCGGGTCGAGATCGCCAAGGTTCGCCCGGACAGTGAGCGATGAGAATGCGGCTGTGAGAACGAGAACCAGAGATTTGAATATATTGAAGTGCTTTTTCGCTGCTCGCATATTTTCTCCTTTTTCTATTGATCGGAAATTTATTAAACTACCAAAACGATTAGACATTTGAGCTTCGTGCCGACCACTCATCTGTTGCCGCCGATAATGCGAAAACAATCTCAGTTTCCCGCTATGAAATTCAGATCGTTAATCTCGCCCGTCAACCCTATGATCCGCGGCGTGAATTGATACTGCTTGTGTCCGGCCGAAATTATATAAGTCTCGCCGGCCGGAACTTCGTCAAATCGGTAATACCCGAACGAACTGGAAGCTACTGTGCGGGTTTGACCCGCGGCATTGGTCAGGGTAATGCGGGTTTTCGCGATACCCCTGCCGTCCGCCGTTAAAATGCGCCCGCTGATCGACACTGAAGCCGCCGTCGGCGAAAGGGCACTGCCCCTGAAAATGTAGCTTGCCCCTTGCTGCGTTCCGCCCAGTAAACCGCTTGCCTGCTTTTCAGTAAAAGGTGCCGGTACGTTTGCCAAATAAGCTCCGACGAGGAAATTATCACCGCTAACGGCGACCGCGTAACCGAAAATATCGCCCGCCGCGCCGTCGGCTGCCGTTAGTTTCGTCACTTGTCCCCAATTGTCGGCACCGCCGGCGTTTTGAGAAAAGACATAGGCGGAGCCCTGATCAGTTCCGGCCGCGACATCGTCAAACGGCGCGCCAACGATGACAGCGTCGCCGCTGATGCTGACCGATTGGCCGAAAAAATCGCCGGTCGCGCCGTCTGCTGCGGCGAGTTTTTTGACTTGTCCCCAGTTGTTCGGTCCGCCCGCGTCGCGTTCGTGAATGTGAGCAGAACC
The DNA here is from genome assembly GCA_014379075.1 of Pyrinomonadaceae bacterium. Taxonomy (GTDB): domain Bacteria; phylum Acidobacteriota; class Blastocatellia; order Pyrinomonadales; family Pyrinomonadaceae; genus OLB17. The sequence goes on from JACMMN010000155.1 coordinate 3,464, forward strand.
AGTGCCGTTCGCTCCGGCGGCATCTTGATTCGCGCCAACGATTACCACATTGCCGCTGACAGAGACTGAATGGCCAAAGTTCGCCCCCGAATTGCCGTTCGGGACGACTAATTTTCTGAGCTGTCCCCAATTACCCGTGCCACCCGCGTTGCGCTCGAAAATATAAGCCGAGCCTTCGCTGACTGCGGCGATATTATCGTTCTCAGCACCGACGATCACCGTGTCGCCGCTGATGCCGACCGAACCGCCGAAGAAATCCCCGTCGGAGCCGTCCGGTGCCGCAAGCTTCTTAATTTGTCCCCAGTTATTTCCGCCGCCCGCATTCTGTGAAAAAATATAAGCGGCGCCGTTGCCGAGGACACCGCCGCCACTGTAGATCGCACCCACGACGACGGTATTGTTGCTGATCGAAACGGAGTTGCCGAACAAGTCGTCTTCAGCACCGTCGAGGGCGACTATCTTCTTTATTTCGCCCCACCCGTCCGGACCGCCGTTGTTGCGCTGGTAAATGTAGGCGGATCCTCGCTGCGTGGCACCTCCGATTGTGTCGTTTGAGCTGCCGACTACCACCGTATCGCCGCTGATCGCAACCGAAACGCCAAAAAAT
>JACMMN010000156.1 GCA_014379075.1 Pyrinomonadaceae bacterium
AAGGCTTTAGTATCCAGGGAAAATCCCTCGCGGGTTTTGTCTTCTATCTCGACAAATATGGCAGTCGCATGGTCGATGCATTCATGGGCCCGTTCAAAACGCCGTTCGGATTTGTAAAGCTGTGCGAGATTGTTCTCGACGGTCGCGAGGTAGATGCGGTGCCCCGATTTTTCGTGATAGAAGCGGGCAAGTTCGAATTGGCCTAAAGCATCGGACATTTTCCCCATATTTTTCAGGGAAAGGCCAATGTTTACACAAAAACTTCCGTTCAAAAAGGAATCGGCGTGCATCCGCAGGTCGGTTTCGATCAGCGAAGCAAGCTTAAGATTATCGTGATACCGCCGGTTGGCGAGATTGATCAAACTGCGGATCACATATGTATACAGGCGTGTGGGGTTCGATTGCGGCAAATCGCAGGACATCGCCTCTTCCAGCCAGATATCGGCATCGAGCAGTTCACCGGACCGCCAGTAGGCAAGAGCGAGCGACGTGTCGCACTCCGCTGCTTTCTCAGAAATTCCCAATTCAATAAAACGGTATTTTGAATCGGTCAATAAGTCTTTTGAGAGTTGCTGCGCTTCGCGGATCTGTTTGTTATGTCCGTAAAAACCGATTAGACTGCCGCACCGCAATAGCATCTCAGCGGCGTCGGCCGGCTCGAATGCAGAAACGTCGGGAGGTTGGGACGTGTCTTCCCAAATGTCGGAAATTTCGGCAACCGCCTCTCCGTATTTTCCGCATCTTTCCAGATCAAAAAGGTTTTTTAGAACAATCGCGGGATTTTTTACTGAGTTTGTATGTGGGCTTTTCATAACTCAAAGGGAAATAACTCTGGTAGTATAGGCGCGATACACAAATGTATCAAGATAAAAAACAACAATCTGGAGAAAAAAATGAAAAATATAATGAAGGTCCTTTTGGTCGCCGCTCTCTTTTGTTCATCAGCTTTCGCCGAGGGCGATATGGGTAACGGCGGTTTGTGGGGCGGCGACGATACGACCACTTCGCTCGAAGGCGATATGGGCAATGGCGGCAAGACGTGTGAAGAAGGCAAAACATGCGTAACCGATCCGGACGATGATTCGATGCTGGAAATTATCCAGGACTATCTCGCTTCGCTTATCGGCTAGATGAATTTGACGGCGTTTTAAAGCCGTATTGGTGAAATTAATAAAAAATACAGGTAATGGAGAAAAAAATGAAAAACACAATGAAGATCTTTTTAGTTATCGCTCTTTTCTGTTCAACGTCTTTCGCCGAAGGAGATATGGGTAACGGCGGCCTTTGGAGCGGTGATGAAACAACAAATTCTCTCGAAGGCGATATGGGTAATGGCGGCAAAACCTGCCCGCAGGGACAAACTTGCCTGGTAGGCAGCAATGATTCGGACGATTCGATATTAAAATCGATCAAAGACTACCTTGCTTCGATAATCGGATAAGAGCCGGAAATCAGCGATCGGTTCCTAATTCTTGCTTATTGGCAAAAATGACGGTTTCCCTGACCTTTTCCGACCTCAATTTGCCGGATTGTAAGACAGCGACCTTTGGCTGCGGGGTTATTTGACTTCCCAACGCTTCGTTGATTACTTCCACGCATTCCTGTCTGACCAATGCCCGGAATTGGTCGATCGCTAGAGGTGTGCCCGTCGCCGGCTGATCCGAAACTAATTTTTCCCCCTTTCCGGTCAGCAGCCAATGGATCGAATACGGAGTTTTGCGGGCGATCGTTCTCAGAACGGCCGCATCCGGAAATCTGCCAAGAAGATAGTTTTTAGCTCCCTGGTACGAGATATTCAACAATCGTTGGACGTCCGCTGGCTCCGTCGTACCGCAAACTTCGGTGAATCGCTGAATAAATTCATTTTTTTCAGTTTCAGTCATTTTCCCTCTTGACAAGCTTCAACGCTTATGTAAATATTCTACACGTTCGTTAGTTAAATGCAAACATTCTCACGGCGAACGTGAAATAAAAAGATTAAGTTCGTGGCTTATTACTCCACGTAATCAGCCCGAAGCAGAGGGAAACGGAGTGGGAGACGTTTCCCTCAAAAATTTAATAAGTTCGCTGGTCGGCTACTCCACGTAATCGATCGCGAAACGAGGGGAGACGGTGTGGGAGACGGCTCCCCTCTCGCATTTTAAATAATCTGGATACTGCCGCTTTAGGAAATTTGCCCGCGAAAGAACGCGAAAAAAGTTAAAGAAATTCTTATTTTTGCGTCCTTTTCGCCTATTTCGCGGGCAAATTCTCGAACTTTTGAAATCAAATATTATTCCCCGCCGCAAAGCCCGATGCCCACGCCCATTGAAAGTTATAGCCGCCGAGCCAGCCGGTTACGTCGGTCACTTCGCCGATAAAATATAAACCCGGAACTTTCTTTGATTCCATTGTTTGAGACGAAAGCTCAGCGGTCGAAACGCCGCCGAGCGTCACTTCGGCGCGATCGTAGCCTTCGGTCAAAGAAAATTCGACCTTCCATTTATTCAGCATTTCGGCGGTTTGGCCTATCTCGCGGGTACTCATTTGATTTAAAGGCTTATCCGGCAGATTGGCCGCGGCAAAACCTTCGG
>JACMMN010000157.1 GCA_014379075.1 Pyrinomonadaceae bacterium
GACGGCAAACATATCCTGTTTCGCTCGCAGGCGACGGCGACATTCGAGGCCGACCGCTGGCGGATCATGCGTCATAACCGCTCGACTGGCGAAACTGTGGAACTGACACGCGGTTTCGATCAGCAGGTGGACGAAATGACGGTTTCTGCGGACAACAAAACAATTTATTTTGCCGCCGGGACTCGCGGAAGATCGCCGATCTATAGTGTTCCCGTTGAGCCCAACTTTAGGCTTCGAATTGCAACCCATGTAAAACAAAACGTCAGCGGCGTTTCCGCCAATAGTTTGAATGTCTCCCGAGACGGCAAGACCATTGTTTTCGCATCCAGTTCAATGACCGCGCCGACCGAGATCATGATTGCCGGGATCGATAGCGAGGCGGTATCACCAGTGACGAGAGCGAATACTTCGCTAAATTTGGCCACGGCGGAGGAAGTTGAATGGAAGGGCGCTTTGCAGGCTCCGCTGCATGGATTTCTCGTAAAACCGGTAAATTTCGACGCGTCGAAAAAATATCCGATGATCGTTCTGATCCACGGCGGGCCGCAGGGTGCGTGGAGCGATAATTGGGGTTATCGCTGGAATCCGCAGATATTTGCCAACGCGGGATATGTCGTCTTTATGCCCAATCAACGCGGCTCGACCGGTTACGGCCAGCAGTTCGTTAACGATGTTTCGGCCGATTGGGGCGGAAAGGCTTTCGTTGATATCAAGACCGGCGTTGTTGAAGTTCTTAAAAACCGCTATATCGACAAAACTCGTATCGGAGCCGCCGGCGCGAGCTATGGCGGATATATGGTTGATTGGATCCTCGGCCATAACAGCGATCCTCGCTTCAAATTCAGGACATTGGTATCGCATGCCGGCGTTTACAATCTGGAGAGCATGGCCGGAGCGACGGAAGAACTTTGGTTCACGAATTGGGAATTCAAGGGAATGCCCTGGGAAAACCCGGTGAACTACAACAAATGGTCGCCGCATAAACATGCCGCAAAATTTAACACGCCAACACTTGTGACCGCCGGAGAACTTGATTTCCGAGTGCCGGTAGATCAGAGTTTACAGCTTTTCACCGCACTTCAGATAAAAGGCGTCGAATCGAAATTGATCGTCTTTCCGGACGAAGGTCACTGGATATTGAAGCCGCAGAATTCGGAATTCTGGTATAAGAATGTACTTGAGTGGTTCGGCAAGCATTTATAGAAGAAATGTAAAACGGACAATCCAGAAGTGAAAATCATCCATTCTATGTTGTCCGTTTTTTACATTTTCGTTTGCTACCCGTTTGTCCGCGTTGAAGCTACGATCATGCAGGCGAAGGCTTCTGCGTTGCAGTCACGCCTTTCTTCGATCTTATGAACCATAGTTTAAGAAATGTCTCAGGAGCGGCGGCAATATTGCTGGCTGCTTTTTTTTATGTTTCCGCGCAATCTTCGCGGCCGGATTTTAACCGGGCACAGGTGTACGACGTTCAGCATTACGTTCTGCGGGTCAGTTTCGACCGGGCGAAGAAGACGGTTTTTGGAGATACCACGGTCCAGTTAAAACCTTTAAAGGCCGGATTGGCGGAAGTCGAACTCGATGCCGCAGGCCTTGATTTCGAATCGATCGCCCTCGAACCCGAAAACACAATTCTAAAATATCGAACGAAAGGCGAGAAGGTTTTGGTCACTTTGGACAGGCCTTATTCACCGAACGAGACGATCTCACTCCGGTTCAAATATAGCGCGACCCCGAAAAAAGGCATTTATTTTGTGGACGAAAAAACCGAGGACGGCCAACCCGTCAGCCCGGCCCAAATATGGACGCAGGGTGAGCCGGACGAGGCCCATCACTGGTTCCCGTCGTTCGATTTTCCGAGCGACAAGGCAACTTCCGAACAGATCATTACGGTAGAAAAGGGCGAGACCGTTATCGGCAACGGCGAATTACTCGGACAAAAGGAGACTGCAGACGGCATCCTGACGTTTCATTTCAAAATGCCGGTTCCGCATTCAACGTATCTGACATCGTTTGTCGTGGGGAAATACGTCCGGATAGATGAAAAATATAAAGACTTGCCTCTCGCTTATTATGTTTATCCGGGCCGGCAGCAGATCGTAAAACAGGCTTACGGCAAAACCAGAGACATTCTGCGCGTTTTCGAGGAACTGACGGGCGTCGGCTATCCGTTCAACAAATACGATCAAACGATGGTCTCAAATTTTACCTTCGGCGGAATGGAAAATATAACCGCGACGACGATGGCCGATTCCGAGATATTTCTCGCACAGTACGATTTCGGCAAAAGCGGCGTCGAAGACCTCGTTTCGCATGAGGCGGCCCATTCGTGGTTCGGCAATCTGGTGACGTGCAAAAACTGGGCGGAGCTTTGGCTTAACGAAGGTTTCGCGACGTTTATGGAAGCTGCGTTCCGGGAAAAAATGTACGGCCGCGATTCTTACATCAGAAAAATAATTCACGATGCGGAAGTCTTTCTCGCTGATGACGCCGTGAACACGAAGCGTAATGGCCTTTTTAACCGGAACGCCGGAGATATCAACGCTCTCTTTGACCGCCCGGCGACGACTTATAACAAAGGCGGAGTTGTAATTCACATGCTCCGCGAGCACATCGGCGACGAAGCTTTTTGGAAAGGCGTAAATCTCTATCTCAACCGGCACAAATTCGCGAACGTCGAATCGGCAGATCTGAGAAAGGCGATGGAAGAAGCGTCGGGAAAAGACCTCGTTTGGTTTTTCGATCAGTGGATTTATGGATTGGGAAGCCCGAATATAAACGTAAAACAAGCATATAACCCGAGGACGAAAATCCTCACTCTTACCGCCGCGCAAACGCAGAAACCGGATAAATTCACGCCGCCGGCATTTACACTGCCTCTGGACGTGACGATAACCACCGCATCAGGCTCGCAAACCGAAAAGATCAATCTGACAAAGCGCCTTGAGAGCTTTTCGATCAAGGTATCCGGCAAACCGACGGAGATCAAATTCGATAAATTAGAGAAGATCCCGCTGAAGACCGTTAAGGTGAGTCCGTTAAAATAGGTTCCGGCTTCTTCGACGCGAAAACCCCGGCGAGGCCCGCCGCAAACAAAATCAGATAAACATCGAGAAAGCTTCGATGGCTCGTATGCGCCCAGTAGATCGCCGTTCCCGCAATAAAACTTAAAAACAGCAGGTAAACCGGCATCAGTTCACGCCATCGTTTCCGCGTAGAAATCGCACCGAGAATGCCCAGGATGAGGATCGGGAAATAGCTGAGAAAATATACCGCCTGTTTTAGCGAACTGTCGCGGGGGCTGAATATCCATGAAAAGCCTGTTGCGACTTTTATAAA
>JACMMN010000158.1 GCA_014379075.1 Pyrinomonadaceae bacterium
ACCGAATAATGATTCCAGATCTCGGACACGCAAACAAGACGTGGCAGAAGCTCGTACGGCACGATGCTGAAATTCCCGACGCGGATCTCATTGCCCGTCAGAATTCGGTAAAGAAGCTTGTACAGCACGTAAAAGAACTTAAAAGCATTTCCCTCGCTCCGTTCGGCACGCCGCGCAAAGACCATTTTCGTAAACTCCGTTTCGCCGCAACGCTTGATCAGACGCAGCACATCGGCCGGATCGTCCTCGCCGTCGCCGTCTATCACGACGATCGCATCGCATTCGATATTAAAATGGATGTAAGAAAATCCAAGTGCAATTGCACGCTGGTGTCCCATGTTTCGCGTTAGTTCGAGGATCGACACTTCATCGATCGCCTTAAAATTTTCGGGTGCGAAACCGGCTTCGCCCGCGCTGACCGTAGAGGAGTCATCCACCGCCAAAACACTCGCCGTAAGGCCGTTTTGATGCAGAATTCCATCGAATTCCTCAAGCAGCATCCGCAAACTTTCCCAGTCGTTGAAAACCGGTGTAAGGATCAGCAGGCTCTTTTTTTCAACGACTGTTTGACTCATATTGCTGAAAGGCCGTGCAGAGGAGGGCAGCCATATCGCCCTACTGACATGCGGGCTCCTGCGCAAGTGTTCGAACTATTTTCTAATCTATAAATCTCTGAAACCAAAGCTCCAGCATCAGCAGCGTCCAAAGCTGAAAAGAATGGTCGCGCTCGGCATTGATGTGCTCGTTCACATATTTTTCCAGCATCTCCGGTTTTACTATGCCCCGCTTCAGCGACTTTTCGGAAAGCAGGATTTCGCGTACAAAATCTTTCATTTCTCCGCGGATCCATTTTCCGATCGGCACGCCGAAGCCCATTTTTCGCCGGTATATAACTTCCTTCGGCACGAGCCTGGCCGCGGCCTTTTTTAAAAGGGATTTTGTCTCGAACCGTCGCATCTTTAAATTTTCCGGCAGGCTCGCGGCAAATTCGATCAGCTTATGGTCGAGAAACGGTGAACGGGCTTCGAGCGAATTGGCCATCGACGCAATATCTACCTTCACCAGCAGATCGTTGGGCAGGTAAGTCATCTGATCGGTCAGGAGCGTCGAGTCAAGCATTCCCGTGCCGTTTGCCTTCTCGAACCACGTTTCGAGATATCCTGCGGCGTTCGCCGCGGAAACCGCTTCTGAAAAATCGTCGGTATAGATGGCCGATTTCGCCGTCCGGTCGAACGTCGACATCCACCGGAAATATCGTTCAGTCGTCGGCAGATTCGCGGCCTGCAGGAAACGCTTGGCATCGCGAAAGCGGCTCCGTTTTATTTCCGAAGTCGGCAGCAGGTTGACGGGCGTTTCGATAAACGCTTTGCGCAGCGGCCGCGGCAAACGGTGATATGTCTCGGCCATTCGCATCGCGGCATAACGTTCGTAACCTGCGAAACTCTCGTCGCCGCCATCGCCGTTCAGCGCGACCGTAACATGTTTGCGGGTTTCCTTGGCAACATAATATGTCGGGATCGCGGACGAATCGGCATAAGGCTCGCCGTAATGTTCGACGAGCGTCGGCAAAACCTCCATCGCATTCGGGCGGACGATAAATTCGTTATATTCGGCACCGACATGTTCGGCTACGATCTTTGCGTATTTCAGTTCGCTGAAATCCTGCTCCTCGAAACCTATCGAAAAAGTTTTTACGGGCTGCGAACTCTCCTGAGCCATCAGGGCAACAACCATCGACGAATCCACGCCACCTGAAAGAAAGGCACCTAGCGGAACTTCCGAGATCATCCGCAGTTTTGTAGATTCGCGCAGGATCCGCGTCGTTTCCGTGATCGCTTCCTCTTCTGTGATCTTTATCTTTTTTGAAAAATCGGGCATCCAATAACGCTTCGTTTCGACCGCTCCGTCCTTCCAACGCATCCAATGCCCGGGCTCCAGCTTGCGTATCTGTTTGAATGCCGTGAGCGGCGCGGGAATGCAAAGGTACGAAAGATAACTGTCTATGGCTTCGAGATCGACCTCGCGGGAAATATCGGGATGCTGCAAAAGCGCCTGAAATTCCGATCCGAATATCAGTTCGCCGTTTGTCTGGTGAGAATACAGGATCGGCTTTTTGCCGACGCGGTCACGGGCGAGAAACAACGATTTGTCCGTCGTATCCCAGATCGCAAAAGCAAACATCCCGCGCAGATGATCGAGACAATCCGGCCCGTATTCGTCGAAAAGGTGAATGATCGCTTCGGTGTCGGAATTCGTATAGAATTCGTGGCCGCGTTCTTCGAGGCCTTTGCGCAATTCCTGATAATTATAGATCTCGCCGTTATAAACGATCCACTTCGATCTATCGGCGTTGTGAATAGGCTGTTTGCCCCCGGCAAGATCGATGATCGACAACCGCCGCATTCCGAGTGCGGCATTTTCATCGACATAAAAACCGTCGTCGTCAGGGCCGCGGTGCGTGATCGCCGCGTTCATCCGTTCAACAATGGAGCGATCTACGACGCTTCCATCATTTTTTACAAATCCGGTAATTCCGCACATCTTTATCCGGCCAGCCTCCGCGCCTGCAAACTCCGCTCGAATGCCTTTCTTTTATTCGTCCTGAGCAATTTCTTGTCCTCTAGCCGCTCTTTATAGATCGTCCAGCCGACCGCAATAAAAATAAAAAGGAAAACCTGTATTTGTGTTCGCTGGCGATAGGCGGTTCCGACGTTACCCTGAAATATCGAATATGCAAGCGTGAGCATCAGGCTGAATATCAGGATCGGGAACGCTCGCCGCATCTGGTGCTTTATCGCGTACCATATCCCCATCATCATTACAGGTATCATCGCCCACCACAGCAGCACCTCGGGAAGAGTGATCGCCTGACGAAAACTCGATACCTGCCAGGGAAAAGGTGCAAACATCAGGTATATGAATCCCACCGGCAAAGCGGTGATCGCGCCGCCCGTGGTGGAAACGTCCGTTTCGTCCCCGAAGCCGGACGCAGCCGATGCCGCCTGGTCGCCGCGGGTCAATTCCACGGTTTCCAGGTTTCCGAACCTTTCGAATTGAACTTCGGCATTTCTCACGACGCCCATATACGTCAGGCCAAGGCCAACGGCCACGAGCACCGCAGTCCGTGCGAGGATCGACTGCGTTGACTTCGATATACCGATGACAAAACTGCCCGCGACCGCGATCGCTACCATATAAAAAATGTAGAATCGGAGGGAAATGATCCCGCCCAGCGAAAGCATCAACAACACCAGCGCCGCATAATTAAATTTTTCCTGAAGCTGCAGAACCATCGTCATCGCCAGCACCAGCAGGAAAATGATCAACCCGTCCTTCATCAATTGTCCCGACCAAATAATAAATGACGGGAACAGAGCTATTGAGATCGCTGCAAATTTGCCGACGCTTTTATTTTGAAATATTTTGACGGAGCAATAATAGACCATTGGCGCCGTGGCCGCGCCGACGACTGCACAGAAGGACTGGGCCGCAAGTATATTTTTTCCAAAGATCGAGTAAATGGCCGCGACCAGGTAGTACATTCCCCACCCGGAGCTGCTCATTCGCATGACCTTATCCATTACCGGATCATTTATTCCGATGGTTCCCCACCAATAAGCCGCCAGGTTCGATCCGTTATAATCGTATGTGAGAGCATCGCCGCCGAAAAACTCCCGAAGATCATAGATATGAACAAATAACCCGAATATAAGCCGTACAACCAGCGCGATGAGAAAAATACTTGTGACAAAGTCTTTATCGTCCGTAAAACGCCGAAATACGGAGATCGCCAGTACCGACAGGGCTGCGACGATAAGAATTGATGCTCCCGTTTCGGGATAGAGCGCGGTTAAAAGCCCGAGGATAACGACGATCAAGCACGCGGCAATTAAATACTTAGTCTGCATCGATCAATGTCCGAATATCTGCCGAGCGTTCGAAAGTTCAAAATGGTTACATTTCCGCATAGCGAAATCCGCCGATGATCTAAATATCGTCCGGCAGATCGTTACGCGTTTTACGCCCCGTCAGAAACTTTCCTTCTTCGCCCAGCTCTTTAACTTCCCTTGCCGGCACGCCCGCGATCAGTTGATTCTCAACCTCGAACGCCTTGGTGATCACCGAACCGATACCGACGATACATTTTGCCGGGATCGTTCCGCCCGGGGCGATCCGGATCTCCGAACCGATATAACTAAAATCGCCGATACTCACCGGCTCGGTACTTTGGCGGTTATGTGTCCAGATCGAGGAATTCCGCCCTCCCAGTATGACACGCTTGCCGAATTCGACCTTGTCCGTAAAATCGATCTTATGAGACGCCGCGATCATACTCCCATCACCCAATATGAACCGCGGGTCGGTTTCGTTGACAGCATCCGGCTCCGGAATCGAATTGATCTCGTTCAAACGCAATATCTCACAGTACCGGCCGATGTTTACTTCATCACCGCCGCGGACGATATTCAAAACACCTATCCGGCTATGTTCGCCGATCGAAAGTTTTCCGATCCCAGTAAAAATATTCAAATGGCCGATCGACACATTATCCCCGATCACGCATTCGTCGGCGTCGATTATGCTGAATCCGATCCGCACATTTTTACCGATCTTGTAGCCAAAAAACAGCCGCAGGCCGACACGAGCCAAACCGGAGGGTAGTATCGCTACACAGGCTAGAGCCGCTAATTTGAGTTTTCCGGCCATCAGGTAATAATACTTTATTTTTTAAAGCCGGCCGCACACCAGTAAGGCCTGCCGTCACTGAACAGTATTCTATCCAGCCCGGCTGCTTCCATCATTTCCCGGATCTGAATTCGGGTGAACCGGTGTTCCAGCCTTGTTCCGAAACGGTCCAGCGAATCGGTTCGCATAGTATAAAAACTATGGGCACGATAAGTGGAAAGCGGCAGAACATCAACGGCAAAACCAAGTTTTTCGGCCAAAAGAGACGTCCTGGCGAGCGGGAAATATACGAAAGCCGCGATCAGGTCGGTTACTGTTTTTTTTAGCCCAAACGGCATCGAGCTGACAAAACGCCTAAAAATATCCGATGTCTTCCACACCGCCCGAAACCATTTCGGCCGGTTGTCAAAAGCGTAATATAAATAAACTAAAAAGGGAGCTCCAGTTTTCAGCTTTTTTACACACTCTACTATCCCGCCGGCGGTATCGGGAATGTGATGAAGAACGCCCAGCGAATAGCCAAAGTCCATCGAATCGTCCGCCAACGGGATATCGTCCACCGAAGCACGATGAAATTCGACATTGTCCCTGCCCGACAAATTCCTTCGGGCGACCTCAAGCGCCGAAATGCTGGCATCTATGCAGTGAAGCTTGCCGACCCGCTCGGCGGCCTTTCCCGCCCAGCGCCCGCTGCCGCATCCGAGATCGAAACCCTCGGCGTCCGCGGGCAGTGCGTCCCACGGAAACACGCTGAAATACCGCTCGAACTGCTCCGCCAGTTCGGCCGCCTCCATACCCGTTTGGTCGAAACGGCTCCACTCCTCGCCAAAGCCCTCAACCGTTTTAGAATCCAGATTGGAATTCATTTAGCTTGACCGCACCCTACTTCACCAAACTATGGGCCGCAAGCTCCGCCGTCGCCGATTCGACCCGGTCGTCGGCATCCTGATTTTTAACCCAGTTAAGCAGTTCCGCCAAACCGCTTTCCAGCGACACTTTCGGCTCGTAGCCTAATAATGCTTTAGCTTTTGAAATATCGGCAACACAGTGTCTGATATCACCCTCGCGGTATTTGCCGACGATCTCCGGCTCGATCTCTTTGCCCAAACCTTTTGCAAGCAGCTGTGCGATCTGTTTGACCGATGTCGGACGGCCGGTACCGATATTCATCATTTGCCCATCGCCGCCGTCTTTTTCCAATGCAAGTAAATTCGCCTGGACAATGTCGCTTACGTGGACAAAATCGCGTGATTGTTCGCCGTCCTCGAAAATGGTGGGCGGCTGATCATTCAGCAATCGCGAAGAAAATATCGCGCAGACTCCCGTGTACGGATTCGATAGCGCCTGACGCGTACCGTAAACATTGAAATATCTAAAGGCGACCGTCGGAATGTTATAAGCGCGGCCGACCGAAAGGCAAAACTGTTCCTGATCCTGTTTCGTTACCGCATAGACCGAAGTCGGAAATAATGGTTTTTCCTCGGTAGTTCCGGTAGATTTGAGTTCGCCGCCGCATTTTTCACACTTAAAATTCCATTCGTGTGCGGCAAGCTGTTCATTAGATCTGAGAAAGGGATTAACCGTTTCCGAACAGCCGCCGCAGACATAGGCACCTTCGCCATAGATCGACATCGAAGACGCAACAACCAGTTTTTTGAATTGCTTCGGCTGTTTTATCATCTCTTCGAGCAGCACCGCCGTGCCGAGATCGTTTGCCCTTACATACCGGACGATCTCGTACATCGATTGCCCGACGCCGACTTCGGCCGCCTCGTGATAAACGACATCGATGCCGTCTAAAGCCTTTGCAACGGCCCCGGAATCGCACACATCGGCGCGGATAAACTCCGCCTTCGAATTCAAATGTTCGGGAACCTTGTTGCCGTGTACCTGCTCTACGATAGAATCGAGGATTCGCACCGTATGTCCCTTTTCGATCAATGCATCAACCAGGTGCGAACCGATAAAACCGGCTCCACCCGTTACCAAAATATTCGATTTTTCCATATCAACCCTTTTGCTTGTCTCCAATTGCGGTCTTAAAAACTTCCAGTACCCTCGGGGCCTGTCCAATAGCGGAATATTTTTCTTCGACGGTTTTTCTTCCGGCCAGTCCGACAGAACGTCGAAGCTCCTTGGAATGCAGCAACTCCTTTATTTTCCGGATCCACTCCTGCTTTCCGTCGGCTAGAAAACCATTTACACCATCCTGAATAATATCCGAATTCACTCCTACCGGGGAACAGATGGTGGGCACGCCTAAAGCCATATACTGCAACGCCTTCAGGCCGCATTTTCCTTTGCTCCATTGGTCGTCCGGCAGGGGCATGACCCCGATATCGAACGCCTCCAGATCTTCTATCTCCTTAGCCGAAGTCCATTCGATCGCCTCGACCTCGACCCCTGGCAAATCGTATGCAGAAGTCCCGATAACACGCAGCCGGAATTTCTCGGTCGCTGCCAGTTCCTGCAAAACGTCACGGATCGTATCCAGATGCTGCACGGTGCTGTAGCTTCCGCTCCAACCGATCGTCAAAATTTCAGGCTCGGCGCCATTGTCCGCAACCGTGTACTTATCAGTATCGATGGTCGTCGGAATGATCGTGACGTTATCGTTGAACTGGCCGGAATACTCCGCAAGATATGGATTTCCCGCAATGACATGGGCGGAAAGTTTTAATGTGGTGGCCGTTTTACCGGGAAACTTGAGATAGCTCAAATAACCGTTTGAGGGGCTTTTGTACGCGACAAAGACCGCGTCGTCAAAATCGAAAACCATCGGCACGCCCGTGGCAGCGACCTTTCGCTCAAACCACGCCGGGCCGAGCAGCGCCGCCTCGCGGAATACATAAACCAGATCGAAATCCCCGACTGTCGCCAACTCGAGCCGCCGTTTGTTTATATTGCCGATAACCGCCCGAACCTTCTGGGCCGCATTACCGCTTGTATAAAGGATCTTTTTCAGTTCTTCCGTTTCGAATGGCGAATAGGTTATTTCCACGCCGCACTGCTTCAAAAGCGGCTCCCATTGTTCGATC
>JACMMN010000159.1 GCA_014379075.1 Pyrinomonadaceae bacterium
CCTAACTCTCATTCTCAAAAAGTTCCAGGAAACGCTCGCGGTAATTTCGGCTCAGGGCGAGTTCGGTGCCATTCCTGAGGATGACCGCGTAATCACCGCTGAACATCGGGTGAAGTTCTTTTATGCGGTCGATATGGACGACGGTGGAGCGATGTATGCGGAGGAATTTATCAGGATCGAGTTTCGTTTCGATTCCGTTCATCGTCTCGCGGATCATATGCGATTCACGGCCGATGTGAAGCTTCACATAATTGCCCGACGCCTCGATCCAGTCGATCTCGTCCGCTTTTAGGAAAAAGACACGCCCCACCGATTTAACGACCAATCTTTCGAGATATTTCCTTTCGGATTTAAGGCCGGCGAGAAGCGACGACAACCGTTCGTCCAAATTTCCCAGTCTCTTATGTTCCACATCCTGCCGGGCACGCGAAACCGCACGATGCAGGCGTTCTCGGTTAAATGGTTTAAGTAGATAATCAATGGCGTGAACGTCAAAAGCCTGCAGGGCATACTGATCGTAGGCGGTCACAAAAATTATAGTCGGCAGCGTTTCAGCTTCAAAAGATTTGATAACCTCAAAGCCGTTTTTCTCGGGCATTTGAATATCTAAAAAAACGAGATCCGGCTTTTCGTTTTGAATTGCCAAAATCGCCTCTGCCCCGTTCCCGCATTCGCCAACGAGGGAGATCTCCGTTTCGTCGCGCAAAAAACGCTTCACGCGGTCGCGAGCAAGCGGTTCGTCGTCAACGATTAGGGTCCTGATCTTCATCGTAATGCCAGCGTCCCGCTGGCTGCCTCGTCGGTCATCTTGCCCACGCAGAAGATGCCGTCAAGATGGCGGAATTACTTATCCAATTCCTTAAACGGTATCGTCAAATTCACTTTCATGCCTTTGTCGCCGCATGCTGAAAGATCAAAAGTATGTTTATCGCCGTACAGATGACGCAGGCGCCGTTTGGTGTTTGAAAGCCCGACTCCTTCGGGCAGGTTTTCCAGGTCGCCGAACGGAACGCCTATGCCGTCATCGCTAACCGTCAGATGCAGATCTCCGTTGTTCCGGACGGCCGAGATATCTATTCTGCCGCCTTCCGAACGCGGCCCGATGCCGTGCTTTATAGCGTTTTCTACGAGCGGCTGTAAAATCATATTCGGCACGGATGCATCAAGCGTGTCCGGCGATACCTGCATCTCGACCTTCAACCGGTCGTGAAAACGCATCTGTTCTATTTCGACATATTTTTCGAGGAATTCGAGTTCCTGTTTGAGCGAAACTTCCTGCACTTCCAAATTCTCAAACGACATCCGCAGCAGATCGCTGAGGTCGGTTATCATCCGCTCGGCCGATTCGGCGTCCTTGTAAATGAGTTCGGATATGGCGTTCAAAGTGTTGAAAAGAAAATGCGGGTGAAGCTGCATTTTCAAAACTTGCAGCCGCGATTGTGCAAGCCGTGCCTCAAGCTGCGATGTTTGAAGCTCGCGCTCGCGATATTTTTGATAATAATTGAATGATGACTTGATGCCGACAACGCCCCAATAGATCAGTAGGCTGAGGTGCAAATTTACGTAAACGAAAAACTGGTAAGCTTCCAGAAAATTAGTGAATTGGCGTCCCGGCGGATACCCGAGCCTCGTCAGCACAAAAGCATCTATAGCCTGCTGAAAAAGAGCAACTATCACGCTGGCAACAATATGGAAAGGCAGCGAGATACGCCACCGGCCCGTTTCGAAAGGGAATTTTTGTGCCAGAAAAATTATCAGCGGACTAAGTGCGAACCAAACATAGCCCGAAACCATCTGCCATAACAATATCTGCCAGAACGCGACGGGATTTCGCGAAAATTGATTCTGCAGCGCAAACTGGCTGGCGAAAAAAAACCCGAAAAGCGTCCAGACACCCCATATAGTCGCCCACTTCAGAAATTTTGTTTTGAAAGCCGGTTGGGAATTCATAAGCTGTATTTTTACCACTAAACTGCAATATTCAACAACAAAGGTGTGATGAACCGATATTTATCGCTGACCACAGGTTCGGAGTGTCAGAAGGCAGGACGAACGACCTTGCAAATCCTTCCCACCCAAAACGGCTTAGTGTATGACTTTCGCAGAGGTTATACTTATTAAATTCTATTCGATACATCGAGGAAAAAATGAACGACACAAAATCGACACGAGAAAAACTAATAGGAAGACGCGATGAGATCAATGAGCAGTTAAACCGTGTGAACGACGATCTGCGAATCGAACTCGACCGCGATGGAGACGAACAGGCCATTCAAGTCGAGCACGACGAAGTGGCGATAAGTATGGAAAATAATCTGCGGCGAGAATTAGCGGTGATTGAAAACGAGTTACTGGACTTGGAAAGCGAATAGAAAATTTGCGTATTCTACTTTCCCTATTTATATCGTGACAATTTTATGAACTCGATTACTGACATTCTCACCGGCACCGTAAAAGGGCCCGGCATTCTTCCGCACGAATATCTTTTTATCACAAGAGATAACAGGAAAAACCGCATCGGCGAGTTTGTTTATTACGAAGCTTCGATTGATGATGAAACCCGCAAAATTGTCGGGACGATCAACGACAGAAGGCTCGTGCGAAATCTTCCCGATGCTTTTTTGGCCGATCCGGGAATTCCGCCGTCGGCCATTTCATCACTCATCGGCCTCGAAGGCGATGCTCTCGAAATTTACGAGATCACGGTCGAAACCATCGGTTATTTCAGCCGCAAGCTGAACGATTTCGTCAATCCGCGAATACCGCCCACGCCTGGCGACCGCATTTATCTAGCTTCATCCGAAACACTGTCCGAAATGCTAAGCCCGAAACGCATCGGCAATAATGGCTCGGCCCATATCGGAAGCCTTTTGACCCGCGAACCGGACGAAGTACCGGTCGTGCTTTCCGTCAAAGATGTGGTTTCGACACACCTCGCGATTTTGGCTTCGACCGGTTCGGGAAAATCTTATACCGCCGGTGTTTTGGTCGAGGAATTGATGAGCCCGCACAACCAGGCATCGGTCGTGATCGTCGATCCGCACGGCGAATATCACACGATGCAGTCGATCCACGGCGATCCGCAGTTCGCGGGAGAGGACGGTTATAAGCCGGAAGTCAAAATTTTCACGCCGGACAAGATCAAGGTGCGTTTTTCGACCTTGACCGAAGCCGACGTCAAATATCTCCTGCCCGAAGGCACATCGGAAAAGATGCTTCATTTTCTCGGCCAGGCCTTTCGCAGCATGAACGACCAGCTTAAGGCCGAGGGCAAGCGCGATTATCTTTACAGCTATTACGACCTGCGTGATCACGTCCAAAAACAGCAGTTCGGCAAGGAAGGCGAAAACGCCGGCGACGGCGGAAATGTGTCTTCAATACAAGGTTTGCTTTGGCGTCTCGACGCCCGTTTCGACCGTCCTGACGGCATTTTCTCCGCGACCGAACATATTCCGCTCCAGGATCTTTTCCGCCCCGGACGCTGCACGATCCTGCAGCTTTCCGATATCGAACAGCACGAGCAGCAGGTCATAGTCGGTACGCTTTTGCGGCGCGTTAATAAGGCCCGCGTGATGACCGTCCGCGGCGAAGCCGATAAGGGCGAGAATTTTCTCGATTATCCGGTTTTCACACTTCTCGAAGAAGCTCACCGCTTCGCTCCCGCCGGTGCCAGCGTCGTTTCGACCAACGTCCTAAAACAAATTCTCTCCGAAGGCCGCAAATTCGGCGTCGGCATCGGTCTGATCACTCAGCGTCCCGGCAAGCTCGATCAGGACGTGCTTTCGCAATGTATGACCCAGATCATCATGCGCATCGTCAACCCGATCGACCAGCAAACCGTCGCCCAATCCGTCGAAGGCGCCGGCCGCGCCATGCTCGCAGAGCTTCCCGCATTGACGAAAGGCCAGGCAATAATCTCCGGCGTCGGCATCAACACGCCCGTCATGTGCCGCATCCGCCGACGCCTAACCAAACACGGCGGCACCGACCTCGACGCCCCAAGCGAATGGATGAAATGGCACTCGGTAGGCGAGCATGATAAACGTGAGCAGGATGAAGCACCGTATTTGAAACCCACATCGGACAAAAAGCGCGAAAAGATTGGAAATATTAGGATTTAATAGCTGTGGTAAAATTAATTTGGGAGCCAAAATATGACACATTCGCTTACATTGGAAGTTCCGGAAAATATTTATCAGCCGCTTGCCAAAGAGGCCGAAGCTAAAGGGCGAAAGGTTGAAGAAATCGCTCTTGAGAAACTGGCGAAAGATGAGCCGGACAAAATTGACGATCCATTTGAAAAATTCATCGGCGCTTTTGACAGCGGCGCTATGGATTGGGCAAATCGGCACGATGAATATTTGGGTGAAAAACTTAATGCGTGAATTGCGCGGCGGAAGTAAATGAACAATGTATTTGTCGATACCTCGGGTTGGGCATGTCTAGCGGATGTCTCTGAAGCCTTATACGAAAAAGCTAAAGAAAACTACGCCGCCGCAATGCAAAACCGTCGGCGACTTATCACTTCAAATTATGTTATTGCCGAACTTGCCGCTTTAATGGCAAGTCCGTTGCGTTTTCATCGTACACGAATTGTCGAGTTTATTAACGGCATCAAAGAGTCGCCGTTTTTTGACATCATTCACATTGACGAAGATCTGGATGCAAAATCGTGGAAATTATTTTTGATCGTGTCGATAAAGATTGTAGTCTGGTTGATTGTTCAAGTTTGTATTGATGCAGGAAAATAAAATCCTCGAAGCCTTTACCACCGACCATCATTTTGAGCAAGCAGGATTTATTAGGCTTCTCAAATAGTTTACAGACGTGAGACATGAACCGCGAGCGAATCGATTCTTCAAGCATTAGATCCGTCGGATACGATCCGGATGCGAAAATCTTGGAGGTAGAATTCCGTGGCGGCGGGGTTTATCAATATTTCGATGTGCCGAAAAATGTTTACGAAGATCTGATAAATGCTTCGTCGGCGGGCAGATATTATGCCGTGTATATTAAGAATGAGTTTCGC
>JACMMN010000160.1 GCA_014379075.1 Pyrinomonadaceae bacterium
AAGTATTTACCACCCGCTGACGCAGGCGGTTCTGACTCATATCGGCACGCTTATCTTCTGCAAAATGTCCAGTAAGATCTGCTCGGCTTCGCGTGTTTTATTTTTCAGGCCGGCGGAGCGTGAATTTATAATGATGCGGTGTGCGAAGCATGGGATGACGAGGCGTTTGATGTCGTCGGCGATGCAGAAATCGCGGCCTTCGATCAGGGCGAGCGCCTGGGCGGAGCGGAAAAGGGCGAGCGTGCCGCGAGGGCTGATGCCGAGTTCGAGCGAATCGGATCTGCGCGTCTGATCCACGATCTGCAACAGGTAATCCAGCAGCGATTCGTCGAAGCGGACCTGCGACGTGCGTTTTTGGAGTTCGAGAATGTCGGTTTGCGACATCACGGGCTGGACGAATTCGAGCGGGTTCAGCTCCGTCCGGTCGCGAACTATGCGGCGTTCATCTTCCAGACTTGGATAACCCATATGCAGCCGCAGCATAAAGCGGTCGAGCTGCGATTCGGGAAGCGGATACGTGCCGTGATGCTCGGACGGATTCTGCGTTGCGATGACCATGAACGGCAGCGGCAGGCGGCGCGATATTCCTTCGACAGTGACTTGTTCTTCTGCCATCGCCTCTAAAAGCGCCGACTGCGTTTTCGGCGTCGCGCGGTTGATCTCATCGGCGAGAACGACATTAGAGAATATCGGCCCGGCCTTCCATACAAAATCGCTGGTTTGCTGGTTAAAGATCGAAAGCCCGATGACGTCCGAGGGCAGCAGATCCGACGTGAACTGTATACGCTGAATGGAAAGATCCAAAGCACGCGCCAGTGCATTGGAAAGCGTTGTTTTTCCTATGCCGGGAACGTCTTCAATAAGCAAATGGCCTTTCGCAAACAGTGCGACCAGCGCAAATTTCACCGTCTCGGCCTTACCTCGGATAACGCTTTCGATAGCGGATTGCAGTTCGCCGATCTTCCCGGCACTGTCCGCATCGATCACGCGGCTGTCGATCTCTGTTGTGGTTTCGTTGATTATCCAGTCTCTCATTATTGCGGCGGATGTATGATCCATTTTTATTTTACAGGATTATTGATGCGGCGCGCATCATATAATTTGCAAATCTCCGTCGGAACGCGGGCTGCCAGCCTGCACGATTGCATAGCATAAACAAAATGGTTTACGCCGTAAGGTCTACTTGCAGGCTGGCAGACTGCGTTCCGGCTTGCATATTTCGGCTGAAACCAACTAAAATTTTGAAACTAAATCGAACAGGTTTCGTGAAAATAACCGTAGGAACTTTCCAAGCATATGAAGAATTTAAGGCCCCGTCTAAAAGACCAGCGCGGATTTAACCTGATCGAACTAATGATCGTGATCGCGATCATCGGCCTCCTGATCGGAGTCGGCAGCATCGCCTGGGGTGCGATGATCCGGTCCGGTAATGAAGCGGCCGCGATAACGAGCCTTGATCGCATTCGAACCTTTCAAGCGCAGTTTGCTTCGCGTAACCGCGGGAAATTCGCTACATTTGATCAACTTATAACGGCTGCTGGATTATCGGAAGGATTTGCAGGCGAACGTCCTGTGGTCAATGGCTATATTTACACGCTTACAGTAGAAGAATCGTCGGCCAGTAGACCCGGATTCTTTTCGGTTAACGCCGACCCGCAAGTTCCGACAGGCGTGACCGCGACAGGAAGCCGATTTTTCTACACCGATTCGTCCATCGGCACAACCAAATCAAACGACACCCAGCCGGCAAAGGCCGAAGACCCATCGCTATAAATTTAGATCAGGCCGACTTAGCTCAGTGGTAGAGCACTCGCTTCACACGCGATAGGCCACAAGTTCGAATCTTGTAGTCGGCACCAGACGGACACCGGGCATTTGCGAATAGCCCGGTTTTTTCGCGCCTTCCCTCTGCCTAATCCTTCCTATGCCGGTGGCACGGCGCTTGCCAATATACACAAATACGGAGTTTTTCTTATGAAAAGTGTAGGAAAATGTTACAGCGTACTCTTTCTTGTTATGGCCGCCATTCAGTTTCGTGCGGATGCTCAATCCACCGTGCCTGCAATGGCGGGCCTATCTTCGCAGGATAGAATGACCGTCGCGGATCTTGAGAAAAGGGTGAGGGAATATACCGAGTTGCGGGAGCGGCTGGAACTCGAGCTTCCAAAACTTTCCAAGGAAGCGACACCCGAACAGATCGAATCTCACAAAACCGCTCTTCAAAAATCTGTCCTGAACGCCCGGGCGGGATCAAAACACGAAGACGTATTCACGCCCGCCGCTGCGAAAATAATAAGAACGATAATCAAATCCGGGTTTAAGGGCGACGACCGCGCGGATTTGCGGAAGACGGTTTTGGAAGCGGAAAACAAAGGCATTCCGCTAAAGATCAACATTCCGTACCCGGAAGATAAGGAATTTGTCGAGATGTCGCCCACTCTGCTGCAGGCGCTCCCAAAATTGCCAAAGCAGCTAAGATATCGCTTCGCTGGACGCAATATGCTGCTTGTCGACAGAGAAAATGGCCTGATCGTCGATTATATGACAAATGCTATTCCGTAGATGGACAGGAACAAGGGGTGGGTAATGAGAAGATTTTTCAATGTTTTGTTGGCAACAGCATTAGTATTTTGCATTCGGCCGATCCTGATCGCTCAGACGACCGCGGCCGCACAGTCTCCCGCCGGGCCGCTTCTGTCCTTGCCGCTTCGCGACGCTTCGATCCGCTTTCTCGTGATCGGTGATACCGGCCGGGGAAACAGCGAACAGTATGAGCTTGGCCGCGTGATGTTTAATTACCATTCTCTCTTTCGCTACGACAGTGTGCTTATGACGGGCGATAACATCTACGGGAAGGAAACAGCCGATGATATGAAGAAAAAGTTTGAGGACGCGTACAGGCCGATTCTCGACGCGGGCGTGAAATTTTACGCCGCGCTCGGCAATCACGACGAGTCCAATCAGCGATTTTATGAATATTTTAATATGAAGGGCGAGGAATATTACCGATTCGAAAAGAACGGTGTCGCTTTTTATTCGCTGAACAGCAATTACATGGACAAACGCCAGATCGACTGGATGGAAACGGAATTTGCTAAGGACAAGTCAAAATGGAAGATCGTCTTCTTACATCACCCGCCATACTCGTCCGGTGAAAAGCATGGTTCTGCTGACAGCATTCGTGAGACAGTCGAACCGATCTTTTTGAAACACGGGGTCGACGTTGTTTTTGCGGGACACGAACACTTTTACGAACGCATTAAACCGCAAAAAGGAATTTATTATTTTATTTCCGGGGCTGGCGGCCAGATCCGCAAGGGCAACGTAAAGGAACGGTCGCCGCTGACGGAAAAGGCTTTTGATTCGGACCTGTCGTTTATGCTTGTCGAGATAACCGGCGACGAAATGCATTATCAGGTGATCTCGCGAGCCTCCGCGACTGTGGATTCAGGTATGATCACGCGTACGAATTAAATCTAAAAAAAGCACCTCCAACCGGAGATGCCTTTTTGTTTTGTATTAGTACCAAATTATACCATATCGTGAACGATCTTTTTTCCGGTCACGAAGTAACTCATGCCCGGTTTCTTAGGCTTATCTTCCTTTGGCGGTTTGGGCTTCTTGTCGCCAGGATTGATAACCGGCGGCTTCTCCTTTGGCGGTTTTTGCTGATTACTATTCTTCTGCGCCGATACCGCGAGCGTCAGCCCGGCTATCGCCACAAAAGTAAAAATTAATTGTCTTAAAATCTTCATTTATCTACGTATCCTCTTTCCTTTTTAACTCACGCAAACGGGGAAGAAGGAAAGTGCGTCGCTTATCTTACTGCAATAGGAATGCCAAAGACATGTTTAAGACGCAAATCGCCTGTATATGGTTGGAAACCTTTATCGACACCCGGCAAAGTTCTTTACAAAACTTTACGATTTCCGTTATTGTCATACGAAATCGTGGATTCGCCAAACCATTCCGCCAAAAATTTGCCTAAAATACCTGCATTGACTATACAAAACCGCTTAACTACAATTACTGGACTATGACAGAAAATGCTTCTGGTACAGACAAATTTAGAGCGGTGCTCGTTTTGGCTGCGACAATTGGCATGATCGCCTTTAACTGGCTGGCGGCGGCGGGTAATGTCGGCGGTGTCACTCCGGAGGCAGTTTCGAATCGATATCCGACCTTGATCACACCGGCCGGATACGCCTTCGCTATCTGGAGCCTGATCTATCTGGGAATGGCCGCATTTAGCATTTATCAACTGATTCCCGCCAACATTTTCCGGTTTCGAAGCATCCGCTCGCTATATATTACAAGCTGTGCCCTGAATTGCGCATGGATATTTTTCTGGCACGGCGATCAGATAGCTATCTGTCTGGCCATAATTACCGCCTTGCTCGTGACGCTACTGCTAATAGCAAGCAAACTCCGTGTCAACGAATCGGTCGGAGAGACGTGGGCCGCGAAAGTTCCTTTTGGCATCTATGCCGGCTGGGTTACTGCGGCAACGCTTGTGAATTTTGCCGTTCTTCTCGTTTATTTGAATGTACAAATGTCCAGGGGCATGGCGACGATCCTGGCTGTTGCTTTGATCCTTTTTGCCGCCTTAATGGGCGTGCTGATCCGGATAAAACTTGCAAATTACGTGTATCCTTTGGCGATAGCTTGGGCGTTGACCGCAATCGCTGTAAAACAAAGCGGGCAGACATCGATCGTAGTTGCCGCCGCCGCAGGGGTCATCGCCTGCCTGATCGCATGCCTTTCGTTGGTGATGAACCTGAGATCTTCGCAAACATGACATGAACAACGGAAACATCTGCGTCTCGGTATGCACGGCAAATGGCGGCGAACTTTCCGGACAGATCAAGAAGGCCGAAGAATTTGCGGATGTGATCGAGGTTCGTTTCGACTGCATGGAGCCTCAGGATATCGTGCCCTCATTCGCACTTCTCGATTCGGTAAAGCCTGTACTTCTCACTTTTCGCCCAAAAGAACACGGCGGAAATGCGGATGTGAATCTGCCCGGCCGCATAGGGTTTTGGATGACGTTCGTTAGGGACGGCGTGCCCGACGAGGAAAAGATATGGTTCGATAACGAGCCCGATCTGGCAAATATCCTTCAATGGCTGCCCGGATGCACCGTGATCAGGTCGTTTCATGATTTTTCGGGCGTGCCGGATGATCTCGACGCTCTCTTTGACACGCTTTCCGCCAAAGGCGACGTCGTTAAGATCGCCTGCAGCGTCGATACGATAACTAATGCCATTCCCATCTGGAAACTACTCGAACGGGCCAGATCCGAACAGAAGCTATATATCCCGATCGCGATGGGTGAAGCCGGTAAATGGACACGAATTCTGGGGCTGGCTCACGGGGCGTTTATGACGTATGCCTCGCTCGATGCGGGAAGCGAGACCGCGCCGGGACAAATTACGGCCCGGGACATGGCCGATATTTACCGCGTCAAGGAACTCGACGAAAACACAGGAGTCTACGGCATTGTCGGAGGCAATACCGGCTACTCGGTTTCGCCGTTCATGCACAACGCGGCATTTAGATCGCAGAAAATGAACGCGGTTTTTGTTCCGCTTCAAGTTAGCGATCTGGACGAATTTATGCTCCGGATGGTAAAACCAGACACCCGCGAGGTCGAACTCAATTTCAAAGGCTTTTCCGTCACGAACCCTCACAAACGATCGATAATGCGGCATCTCGATTTTATAGATGAGACTGCAGCCGCGATCGGCGCGGTCAACACCGTGAAGATCGAAGACGGCAAATTTTACGGATACAATACCGATGCTCCCGGCTTTATCGAACCCCTGATCAACCGGTTTGGAGATTTGAAAGGTGCCCGCGTAGCAATTTTCGGCGCGGGCGGAGCGGCGCGGGCATGTATTTATGCGTTAAAACAGGAAGGCTCTGACCTTACTCTTATCGCCCGTGATCCGCAAAAAGCAAAAAAACTATCCGGCGAATTCGATATCCGCTTTCACCATCTGACCACAGGCCGCCGTCTGCCGGCCTCCGCATTTGATATCATCGTAAATGCAACGCCGCTTGGCACTGCCGGCGATTTGGAGAATGAATCCATCGTCACCGCCGAGCAGTTCAATGGAGTGAGGCTCGTATATGACCTGATATACAATCCGCCGGAAACGCGCCTGATGCGTGAAGCCACGGCGGCAAATGTTCCGGTCATCGGCGGGCTCGAAATGCTGATAGCTCAAGGAGCGAGGCAGTTTAAGATCTGGACCGGCTTGGACGCTCCGTTAAGGGAAATGAGCGGCGGCGTTAGGAGCCGACTCGGTTTATAAGGAAAAATATGCAGCCCGAAGCTTTAAATTGTCCCAACTGCGGCGGAGCCGTAACGAGCGATAAAACTCAGTGCGAGTTCTGCCGGTCAAGGCTCAAGACCGTCGGATGTTCCGCGTGCTTGAGACTTATGTTTCTCGGAACCGAGTTTTGCGGTCATTGCGGAGCAAAATCCGTGAAGGCTGAGATTTTTACGGACGAAAATGTGGGAAAATGCCCGCGATGCAACATCGATCTGCATGCGGTCAAGATCAACGCCACGCAGATCCGCGAATGTACCCGGTGCGGCGGTTTTTGGTCCGGTATTGAAAAATTTGAAGATCTTTGCGCAAGCAAAGAGCAGCAATCCGCTGTATTGAGCTTTATCGGAAAGCGAATCGAGGAAGTGAGGCCGTCACCCGTGAGCTATGTTCCCTGCCCGGATTGCAGGGAACTTATGAACCGCAGCAATTTCGCTAAAACTTCTGGTGTCATCATCGATCTGTGCAAAAAACACGGCGTATGGTTCGACGCGGAGGAATTGCCGAAGATCATCGATTTTATAAATTCGGGAGGAATGGCCAGAGCACGTGAAAAAGAACGGGTCGCAATCGAGGAAGAGAGGAAAGCCCTTCGCGACGAACAGCGGCGGCAAAACGTTCAGGATCAGAGAAGCGGCATCAACAATTCTTGGGAAACGGACGTTGAATCGCCGCTTACAAAGTTCGTGAACTTATTCTTCGGCTAGACTGACGCTAAGAGAAAATGAACGAACGTTACAGCCGCCAGATACTTTTTAACGCGATCGGCCAAAGCGGACAGGAAAAATTGCTGAATTCCCGTGTATTGCTGGTTGGATGCGGTGCGCTTGGGGCCTCTCATGCGGAGATGCTCGCCCGTGCGGGTGTCGGGATCCTTCGGATAGTTGATAGGGATTTTGTCGAATTTACCAATCTTCAGCGCCAAACTCTATTTAAGGAAGATGACGCCCGAGATCGATTGCCTAAAGCGGTTGCCGCAAAGACCCGAATCGCAGAGATCAATTCGGAGATAAACGTCGAAGCCATCATCGCGGATGTAAATTATTCGAATATCGAGAGCCTGATCGAAAATTGCGACGTCGTTCTCGATGGGACCGATAATTTTCAGATACGTTATCTGGTCAATGACGCCTGCGTAAAGCATTCGAAGGTATGGATCTATGGAGCCGCTGTTTCGAGCTACGGTACGACGATGACCATCTTTCCGGGAGAAACTCCGTGCCTGCGATGCGTATTTGAAGAAATGCCCGATGCGGGAAGTTCGCCCACCTGCGATACGACGGGCGTTATCATGCCTATAATTGCGACGGTCTCGGCCGTCCAGGTGACGGAAGCCATCAAAATTCTTGTCGGCAGGCGGGATGTATTGCACCGGTCGATAATGCAGTTCGATGTATGGCTGAACGACTGGCAAAAGATAAAGCTCGGCAGTCCTAACGCCGACTGCAAAGCTTGCGGGCTGAACGAATTCGAATTTCTGAATGCTGAGTCGCAGGAGTTCAGTGCCGTGCTCTGCGGACGAGACGCAGTGCAGATCGCGCCGCCGAATCCGGCAACTTTGGATTTGAAAACATTAGCGGAAAAGCTGAAGAACATTGCGGCCGTTAGTCAAAATGAATATCTGCTGCGTTTTTCGTCCGGTGATTATGAGATAACAGTTTTTCGCGACGCCCGTGCGATAATTCGCGGAACGGACGATATTGCGGTCGCAAGATCGCTTTATTCCAAATTCATCGGCGCGTGATCCGGAAAAATTTTGATAGTTCAGGGCCACCGTTTCCGCGTTAGATGGATAGAGGCGAGATCATGAACAATCCTAAAATAATTATCATCGGCGGCGGATTCGGGGGGCTTTGGGCCGCCAAAGCATTGAAAAACAAAGCGGTCGATGTCACCCTCATAGACCGTAAGAACCATCACACTTTTCAACCGCTGCTTTATCAGGTCGCAACAGCGGTACTTTCTCCCGGTGAAATAGCTTCTCCCATCCGGCGCATTCTTCACAGCGCAAAAAATATCGAAGTCATACTGGGCGAAGCGTCCGCATTCGATAAAGAGGGGCAGTTCGTCATATTGGCCGACGGCTCTAAGATCAAATACGATTATCTGATCGCCGCCGCCGGCGCCAGGCATTCGTATTTCGGTCACGACGATTGGGAAACACTCGCCCCGGGGCTTAAAACGATCGAGGACGCTCTCGAAATGCGCCGCCGCGTGCTGCTGGCCTTTGAGCTTGCCGAACGCGAAGCTTATTTGACCGGCTCGCACAAACCGCTGAATTTTGTCGTTGTCGGCGGCGGCCCGACCGGAGTCGAACTCGCCGGAGCAATCGCGGGAATTGCCCGCCAGGCCCTTTCGAAAGATTTCAAGGCGATAGACACGACGGAAGCGCGTGTCATGCTTTTTGAAGGTTCAGATCGCGTCCTGGGAACTTTTGCCGAAGATCTTTCGGCCAAAGCCAAAACCCAACTCGAAGACCTCGGCGTAGAAGTTCATTTAAATAGTTTTGTCACCGAGATAGAATCCGGGCGCGTGAAAGTCGGCGAGAACTGGATCGAATGCGACGTGGTCCTTTGGGCGACCGGCGTGGCCGCGTCACCGATCGGGAAGGCTCTCGGCGTGGAAACGGACAAAGCCGGGCGCGTTTTTGTCCAGCCTGATCTGACAATTCCGGGTTACAAAAATATTTTCGTCATCGGCGACATGGCTTCCATTAAGCAGGAAAATGGTGAGCCGGTACCTGGACTGAGTCCGGCCGCAATGCAGATGGGCAATCTCACCTCCGCAAATATTCTCAGAGACTTGAAAAATGAGCCGCGAAAGAATTTTCGCTACATCGACAAAGGCACGATGGCGACCATCGGACGCAGCAAGGCCATCGCCGATATAAAAGGCTGGCATTTCTCCGGGTTTATCGCATGGCTGATGTGGCTGTTCCTGCACGTCGTATTTTTGATAGGTTTTCGCAATCGACTTTACGTTCTACTCGAGTGGTTTTGGGCATATCTATCACGCGAACGAAGCGCCCGGCTGATAACCGGCAATGCCGAAGAATTGCGTCACGCCCTTCATTTTCTCGAAGCTGATCATTCCGAAACGGCGGCAAAAACGGTCAAGGAAAAACAAAGTTCGAAAGCTAAAGCTTAAACTGTCCGTTCGGAGTTCCCCTTTTGGAGGCCGACTGCAGGCGGAACTCCAAACGCGGTGTCTTTTTGCGCGAAATTATGATTATATTTAGGTGTATTTAATTACTCTATATCCTAATCATACGAATGAAAAAACTGTTTCCGTTGCTTATCTTTCTTTCGCTGCTTTCTACTAACGTTATGGCCAGCGAGCCTTCGATCTGGTCGGTAAATTCCAGGGCGGACGTGCTCAAAGGAGACGCCCGAAGCGTTTCGATTGACATCAACGGAAATATCACGCTCGCACCAAAACTGACCGAAGTTTACAAAACCGAACAGCCGTATATCTGGTCGAGCGCGGTCGATGCCGGCGGGAACATCTACCTTGGGACCGGCGGCGACGGCAAGATCTTTAAGGTCGGGACGGGCGGCAGCGGTTCACTTTTCGCCGATCTGAACGAGTTGAATGTGACATCACTTGCTATCGGCCGCGGTGGTGAGCTTTTCGCCGCTACTTCGCCTGACGGAAAAGTTTATCAGATCGATCCGGCTGGAAGATCGACGTTGTATTTCGATGCGAAAGAGAAATATATCTGGTCGCTGGCAGTTATGGGCGACGGCTCGCTCGCGGTCGGGACAGGCGAAAGCGGCAGGATATATCGTGTAAGATCGGCGAATGCGGCGCCAGAATCTTCGGTGCTCTTCGACACCAGCGAAACGCATATAATTACGCTTGCCGCCGACAAGGCCGGCAATCTCTACGCCGGAACCGATTCGAGCGGTCTGGTGATGAAATTCGGGGCGGACGGAAAACCTTTTGCCTTACTCGATTCGCCGCTGCGGGAAATTCACGAAATTGCCATCGGGCCGGACGGTTCGGTTTATGCGCTTGCCTTGGGCGAATCCGCTTCGGCAGCGGCTCCGCCTGCAACGCCTGCGACCCCGGCCGCTCCCGACAACAATACCGTTTCCACCGAATCGGCAAATCCGGCGGCACCGGAGCCTCCGCAAAAGAGCCGCTACGATCTCACCGGTGTGAAATCAGCAGTTTACCGCATTTTGCCCGACGGCGGCAGCGATATTCTTTGGGCGTCGCCGACGGTCACGGGGTTTTCGATCTACGCTCACCAAACCGGCAGCGGCGTGCTGCTCGGTACTTCGGATAAGGGACGCATCTTTAATATCGGGAATGACGGCCGAGAAACTTTAGTTTTGCAGTCCGATACGAACCAAATATCGACCATCCGAAGCTCGGGCCAAAATCTTATCGCAACATCGAGCAATCAGGGAACCTTGTTTCGTTTCGGCACTGAGACCGTTGCGGAAGGCATTTATGAATCGGCGGTTTTGGATGCGAAGGTCACATCTTCCTGGGGCCGGATCTGGTGGCGCTCTAATGGCAGCGTCCAGATACAAACTCGAAGCGGCAATACCGGAAAAGCCGATGAAACGTGGAGTTTGTGGAGCACGGTGGCCACCACGGCAATGAGCGGGCAAGTCGCGAGCCCGCGGGCCAAATATTTACAATGGCGGGCGGTGTTGAAAAATTCGGGCGGTGCCGCAGGCCTGAGCGAAGTAAATGTCGCGTTTTTGGGCCGTAATATTGCTCCGGAAGTCCTTTCGATCACCGTGCTGCCGACAAACGTCGGTTTGATATCGAATCCGCCGATCCAGATCGATCCAAACATCGAACTCTCAGGCCTCGATCCGGCCACTTTTGGCATCCCTAACGTATCCGTTCCGCCGCGCCGCATTTTTCAGCGGGCCGCAAAAGCTTTTCAGTGGACAGCCGAGGACCGGAACGGCGACAAACTTGTTTATGATGTTTTTTACAAGGAAGCCGCTGACAGGGTTTATAAGCCGTTGCGGGAAAATATTTCCGAAAATTTCGCTTCTATCGACGGATTATCCATACCCGACGGCAGATACACGCTCAAGATAGTCGCCAAAGATTCTGCAGGTAATCCCGCGGGCCAATTCCTGACCGGAGAAAGGATCAGCGAGCCGTTCGATATCGACAACACGCAGCCGGGCGTGACCGTCATCGGCTCACCCCAGATCACCGGCGAAAAAGCCAGAGTCATATTCGCGGCCAGCGATAGATCGAGCTATCTGACAAAGGCCGAATTTAATGTGAACGGCGGCGATTGGCAGGCAGTCTATTCTGACGACGGCATTTCCGATTCCGCGGACGAACGATACACGTTCGATGTCGAAATGAGAACGCCCGGTGAATATACAATAACGCTCCGTGTTTTCGACGCGAACGGCAATGCGGGAAATGCAAGAGTGGTGGTGAAGCGGTAAGCACCTGAACGCGGGGAGCTTGCCTGCGCGCGGAGTATTCGCTGTCTGACGACGGTCAAAGAGATATGACCTTATCAAATCAAAGTGTCGCTGTAATCACGGGTGCAGCCTCCGGCATCGGGCGAGCGTTAGCGGTTCGCCTCGCACAAGAAGGCATCGGCGGGATCGCGATCTCCGATATTAACGAAACGGATCTTAATAAAACGGCTGATACGATAGCGGATCTCGGTGTTTCTGTTTCACCTCACATAGTCGATGTTTCAAAGCTGGAGCAGGTGCAGAGATTTGCTGCGGAAGTTGTGGCTAAACACGGCCGTGTCACACATCTGATAAATAATGCGGGCGTAGGCCTTGTCGGCACATTCGACCAGCTCTCCATCGAGGATTTCGAATGGCTGATGGGAATTAATTTCTGGGGCGTAGTTTACGGAACGAAAGTGTTTTTGCCGATCATGCTCCAGCAGGAAAGCTCTCATCTCGTGAATATCTCAAGCGTTTTCGGGTTGATCGCACCACCCGAACAATCGGCGTATTGCGCGTCGAAATTCGCGGTTCGAGGCTTTACCGAGAGCCTGCGGCACGAACTTGCCGAGACAAATGTTTCGGTGTCATGCGTACATCCGGGCGGGGTCAAAACCAATATAATACGCAACGCACGAGTCGGAGAATGCGCTCTTGAAGAGTGGAAAACACAGGGCACGGAATTCTTCGACAAGATCACCCAAACCACCGCCGACGAGGCCGCGGAAATAATCTTAAAGGGCATTAAAAAGAAAGATCCGCGAATATTGGTCGGCAGGGACGCAAAAGAGATCAGCAAGATCGCCCGCATATTCCCGAAGAAATATCTGAAAGTGTTGGAGCGGCTGAACCACCATAAAATGAGTTTGCGGAAGCAGTAAAACTATCTTTTCGGCAGCGTCATAGTTTTGCCTTCCGAATCCAGTTCCAAAAGTTTCGTAGTGCCGTCGGTAACGCTTGGCGGAACGAGATCGCCGGTTTTGTACTTTGATTCCGGTGCGACGAATTCCGTCTTAGGCGGCGGCAGTGCGGCGTTTTTATTCGAGGTTAAAATGTTCCGGTCATCAGGGCTCGCAATCGGGATATACCCGCTTTCCTCCTTTTTAAGCTGCACATACTGGGCCACGCCTGCTCCTAAACTCCCGAACGCCGGGATCAGCATCCAAAACCACCAGACTTTTCCGCCGGCCGCACCGGTTATTCCTAAAACGATCGCGACGATCAAAAAGGCTATGCCGGTAAAGATCTTTGTTATCGCCCCTTCATAACTTATGGGCTTGCCCTTTTTATCGAACATCGCCTGGGATTTCCTCAGCTTTCCGGACAATGCGTCCGTAACGTTGCCAAGGTCGGTTCCACAGCTTCGGCAAAATTTGCCGCTTTCCGGATTTTCAGTTCCACATTTTGGGCAAAACATAATCTTTATAGTTTCGAATTCCGCATTTCGAGTTTCGAGTTAGGATGAGCGATCCTGCTTGTTTTGGAGATTTGGAACATTGAACTCGGAGCTGGAAACCCTCTGTCTTTTCGCTTCGAACAATATTACGCCGGCGGCGACGGATACGTTCAAAGATTCTATTTTTCCATACATCGGGATTTTTACCAATACGTCGCAGTTTTCGGCTACCAGACGGTGCAGCCCGCTTCCCTCACCGCCAAGCACCAGTGCGCTCGGCTGCGTCCAGTCCCAATCGGTATAATTCATTTTCGCGTCGCCGCTGGTGCCGACGACCCAAACTTTACGCTCTTTCAAATCCTCGATGAGGCGATTGATATTCGTCACCTTCGCAACCTTTACATGTTCCGTCGCACCGGCGGACGATTTTGCGACGGTTTCGGTCAGCCCGACGGCCCGTCGTTCAGGGATCAGGACACCATCGGCGCCGGAACATTCGACGGCCCGCAAGATCGCTCCAAGATTTCGCGGATCTTCCACACCGTCCAATACCACGATCAGTGCCGCCTCTTGAGCAGTGTTAAATATTTCATCCGCAGACACATAATTGGCGGCTGCGGCAAATGCAACGATACCCTGGTGGTTCGCACCCGGAGCAACAAGCTTGTTCAGACTTTCACGCGAAATTTTACTGACCAAAACACCATTCTGCCGGGCAAGTTCGATCACATCGGTCAGCCGCCGCTCTCCCGAACCTTCGGCGATCAGTATCTTATCGACACGCCGCGCGTTCGCACGCAGGGCTTCGAGCACCGGCAAAACGCCATAAATAGACGCGGATTGAGGGCTGCGATTCGGGGGAACCGTTTTGACCTCTTCCGGCCTCGGCCTTTGGACTTTGGGCCTTGCACTTTGAACTTTGGAATCCGGTTTCCAGTCTCTGGTCTTGTTTCTCATAAAAGATGCCGCTGCAGTCGTGAATATTTCGTAAATTGCTGCAAGTTATTGCTCGATTCGACATTGGTAAAATCCTTGCGGCCGAATCCGGTTCGCTGAAGGCCGGACGAATCTTTTCTCCGCTCGACCTCCCAAACGATACCCAGCAATGCTCTATTCGCAACGTAATCGCTGACAAACTTCGCACCGGGAGCGAAACTTCGCAAATCGACAATAAGCCGCCGAATATTTTCCGCCGCGAGCAAACCCTTATCCGCCCCGAGACAAGAAAAATCAAAGCCTTTGACCGGGACGCGGTAGCCGGCCGGATCGTCAAAAGTGTATATATCGATCAGATCGCCATCGGACGAAGTCTGCGTCTCAAGCAGTATTTCCCTGTCCTTTTTCTTCCTCTTTTCCACTGTCTCGGTCCTGGATTCGAATATTGCACCCGTGATTATCAGAGAGATCTCACTGTACCTTATATCCCTTTTTTCGTTCGTATTGAACAGGGTCAAAACAAGGATTTCCTCGCAAAACTCCAGCCCGCGAAGCCGCACCGGCAGCTTGTCCGTCAGCAATTCGTCATCTCCGATGACCTTGCTTTCCAATCCATATTGCGAAAGGATCTCGACTGCAGCTTCCGCTTCCTTTCGCGACTCGAGGCGGGCAATAGGGATCGAGCCTTCAGCTTCTGTCACCTGCTTCAAATGATCGGCATCCATTGATAACAGCCGCGTGATCGAAACCGTGTCCAATGTTTTCAATGAACCGGGCAGATTAATGATATTAAAGCCTTTTTCCCACGGCTCAAGCCTACGGAGGTTCAGCTTCGCGGAGCGAATTTCGGTCGCGTGGACCTCCAGATCCGCGGTGCAGTAGAAGCAATTCGGCCGCGTCGGGGGATTGTTTTTGCCGCATTTTGGGCATTGGCTCATCTCTTCGGCCTTAAAGCCGATGTCTTCCGACCGGACCGGAATATCTTTCAGCCATGCTTCATTATCCTGATTTTTCTCGCGATCATTGTCCATAGATAAAGTCAGGGAAGTAAATTTTATCACTTAACCGGGCAAATTGCTTGACCGATCTCGATTGGCGATGCAAACTGTAAGTAAGCTTATTTTGACGGCAGACGCGCTCGAAAGCGAACGTTTTTTCAGGATTTTCAACAACATTATTTTGAAATACATTGATAATTTATCAATAAAGACCGATCCAACGGGTTACATTGCTCATTATTCGATATCAGCCACTTTTAAACGCTCTGTACTTATTTCAGCGTCAATTGCATTTCGGAATTAGCCGTAGAACACAATTTAAGAGGTCAAAACAATGCAGTTTGACACGACTACAAGCTCCTCCTGGAAGTTTGGGCATCGCGGTCGAGTCGCCGTTTTTATTGACGGCAATAACCTTTTTCACGCGGCCCGCTTTCACACGATAGATATAGATTACAACAAATTGCTGCGCATTCTTTTGGGCGACGGCCGTTTGCTTCGCGCCTTCTTTTATACCGGCGTCGATGCCGGAGCCGAGCGCCAGCAGGGATTTTTGCTGTGGATGCGGAGAAACGGATTTCGCGTCGTGCAAAAGGAACTGAAGACATTCTACGACGGCACGCGCAAGGCGAATCTGGACGTTGAGATCGCGGTGGATATGCTCAGCCTCGCCGGCAGATACGATACGGCGGTTTTGGTTTCGGGCGACGAGGATTTCGTTTACGCTATAAATGCGGTCGCTTATAAAGGCTGCCGCGTCGAGGTTGCGGGGTTTCGTTCAAACACCGCGCCCAGGCTTATCGACGTTGCCGATTTTTTTATCGATCTCGGCGATATTGCCGAACTCATCCGCAAGGACATGACGCAGGTCGGCGACTACGACGTGCCTTCTTTCGTTCCTCCTGACGAGATGCCGATGCCGCACATACTTCGCCCTAACGGCCGCGAGCAAATGCCGCGAAACGTTGCCGTCGAGCCGAATTTTGCGGAGGAGGAAAATGAGAACACGAACGACTTTGTGCGGGTGAACGACGAGCGATGAAAGTTTTTACACTTCAGGAAGCAAACGCGTTATTGCCGGACGTTGCGGCTAATTTAAAAGAGGTCAAAAACCTTTATTCGACCATCGGCATCTATCGTGAATCGGCGCGGGCGGCGGCCGTCGCGTCCGAGTTTGGCGGCGGCATGCAGGGCGGCTCGCGTTACGTACAGGCACTTTACGAGATCGGCAAGATCACGACGGAACTGCATGAACTCGGCGTTCAATTGAAAGACTATTCGCGTGGGCTGATAGATTTTCCTTCAATGATGGACGGCCGCGTCGTGCTTCTCTGCTGGCAGCTCGGCGAGGATGAGCGGATCGAGTGGTGGCACGAGCTGGAAGCCGGATTTGCCGGACGGCAGCCGCTCCCGGACGAACTTTAGTTTATCAGATTGTAAGATTTTTTCTCTCTCAAGCACTTATCGCTCCATCGCTGTAACCAGATCGCTGAAAGTTTAAAGTTTTGTGC
The DNA here is from genome assembly GCA_014379075.1 of Pyrinomonadaceae bacterium. GTDB lineage: Bacteria > Acidobacteriota > Blastocatellia > Pyrinomonadales > Pyrinomonadaceae > OLB17. Next base: position 16,630 of record JACMMN010000160.1, read on the forward strand.
GCTTTACTATTGACGACTTAAAGTAACTTCTGATATTATTTTCGTGATTTGTCCAACTCGCGCTAATTTTTAAAAATCCACTTTCGATCCTACTAAGCCTATGATGTGCCCCGTTTGTAAACGCGATCTTGCACCATCCTTGTCGATCTGCACGTCATGCGGAGCGATGATGAACGACACCGTCCGCGAGGAGCTTCAAACGAAACCGGTCTATGATCCGATTCCTCCGCCGGCGAACGATTTTCTGAATCTGGCAATTCAGGCGAATAACCCGCCGCCGGCTGCTCCCGCACAAACTCAGCCGCCGATGGCCCGGCAGAACGTTTCGATGCCGCCGAAAGCTCCGGCAGCTCCTGCAAAGGCCGCACCCGCTTCGGCCCCTGTGAAATTTGACACCTCAGATCTGGCGATAAAGAAGACGAGCCCGACGCTCGTCGCATTCGAAACGAAAAATGCACAGATGCCGGATTGGCGCCTGCAATTGCAGAATTCGGTCAGGCAAAGAAACAACGGCACGCAGAATGAAACCGCGTCGGTCGACGCCACCGGTGCGGTTTATAAAAAGCAGTTGGTGACCAACGGCGCGAATGCATTGAAAACCGAATATGTCGAGGACTCGCAGCCTGCCGCACATGCGAATTCAAAGGTTGCTGCTGCCTTAAAGCGAATCGAAGATTCCCGGCGGGCGTTTCTTCCGGAGGACAAGAAAGCTGTTGAGACGGCGCTTGTCGGGAAAATGGCGGCGAAAAGCAATTATCCCTTCAACGTCGTTTCGCGGTCCGCACCGGGAGCAAACCGGCCCGACGGTAAGCCGTCCGCCTATGGTTCGGCAAAACCGAAACTGGTATCCTCTCTGCGAATCGAGAAAAAAGCGTTTGACACGAACAAACTTCCGCCGCTGCCGAAAGGGGCAGGGGCAACCGCGGGTTTTGACCAACTCTCCGGCGAACCGAACGGACGATTGAGGGACGAAGAACTGCTGCGCATCCCTGTAAATGAAAAGGCTCTGGCCGCTGAAATTGTTGAGATCGACGAGGTCGAAGCCGACGAGATCGACGATCTCGCTCCGCTCGCTATGCGTTTCAATGCCGGGCTTTTCGACCTTATCATCGGGGGCTTTGCGAGTTTTATCCTGCTTTCGCCGTTTCTGATGACCGGCGGAACGTGGCTGTCCCTTTCCGGCTTTTTTGCCTTTGCCGCGGCACTGGCGATCGTAATGTTCGTGTACCTGACGGCGTCGATCGGGTATAGCGGCCGGACCTTTGGGATGCGGGTGTTTTCGCTCGAACTGGTCGACGCCGAACAAAACGAATACCCGACTCTTCATCAGGCGGCCGTCAGCTCGGCTGTTTACCTTCTTTCGCTCGCCCTCGCCGGAATAGGGCTTTTGCCGATATTTTTTAACGACGAAAGACGGGCGGCGCACGACCTAGTGTCGGGAACGATTTTGATCAGAGAGTATTGAAGGATCTAAGTTAGACGTATCGGTTTCACAGCTTTCTATTCTTGATCTACATACGATGTGTGAAGTAACGCCGGCTTCCAGCCAGCGTTACTCTTTTATTTTTTAGCCTTAAACTAAATTCCGTGAATATTTCGACGATCGAAAAAATAAAAGCGGAACTGGGGCTCGCGTTGATCGGTCGAAAGCTTGGCAAGATCTTTCAGCTATCCCGTTTCGAGCTGGCGGTTGATTTTCGCCTTTCGGATTCGACATTTCTTTTTGTCAGCGTCGAGCCTTCGAATCCGCGGATCTATCTGATCAGGCGGCGTGTAAAAGACCTCGAAAAACAATCGGGGACGCCATCGTCGTTTCACATGTTCCTGCGAAAGAGGCTGTCCGGAGCCACACTCGACAAGATCGAAGTTGTTCCGGACGAGCGCATTTTATATTTCGATCTTTCAACCCGTGATGAACTCGGCACGGATCACAATTTTTCTTTGGTTGTTCAACTCACCGGCCGCTCTGCCAACCTGTTTTTGTTAGACGAAAGACGGATGATACTCGAAACGTCCCGCGAGCCGTTCGGCGAAGGCCAAACGGC
>JACMMN010000015.1 GCA_014379075.1 Pyrinomonadaceae bacterium
GCTGAAAGTATCGGCATCACATTTTTCAATAATTCGGATCCGTCGTTCGGCGGCATGCGCGTGTCGTCGAGAAACGGGGAGCCAAGCATAATATCTCCAACCGCCGCAATAGTGATTGAATCGGATGCGGCCGATGTCGGAGACGGACGTGTTTCCGCCGACGCAACCGGCGTGGTCAGAACACGCGTTTGACACGCTGAACAAATGACGCAGAAAGCGCAGGTAACTGCTATTATGGAAATGAATGAGGGTTTGAACATATATGGGCGGCAGCAGCTATTACTGAGATGCAAAATAAAGCAATTTTTTGCACAAAAAGACAAAAATAAAGGTTTATGCCAGAAAGCAAGGATTTTGTCCTGCTGATTAATTGTCTAAATCGTGACTCACAAATCAAGAAGCAAGATGAATAAGTGGAACAGAAAATGAACTTCGAGCTATTGTGAAGCCCTTAATGGAAAGCTTATCCTAGGCTCCAGCCGGAGCAAGCTTCTCCGAAACTTTGGGTTCGCTGGCCGGTGAAATTTCATCTGTTTCTACGATCAACGCATCGTTCACTATCTGCTTTTGTTCCAGCTCGTGAATCGAATAAGAACCAGTCGCAGGCGAAGCGGAGGCGGCCCTGCCTACGAATTTGAGACTGAAATCCTCACCTTTTATCTCCCGAAGCCGGTCTTCGACAAAGTACCAGCCGCCCATATTCTTCGGCTCTTCCTGTGCCCAGAAAAGTTGGTTAGCATTCGGGAACGAAGCGAATATCTCTTTCAATCTCGCCGCCGGGAACGGATAAAACTGCTCGAGCCGAATGACGGCAACCCGATTATCATTCGCTTCTTCGCGTGCGGCTTCAAGATCGTAGAAGACCTTGCCGCTGCATAATACAATTCTTTTTACCGCTGCCCGGTCGGTTAATTTTACGTCATCTATAACCGGCATAAATCCTCCTGTGGTCAGCTCATCTATAGCGGAACTGGCAGCCGGAAGACGCAGCAGGCTCTTCGGTGTCATCACGATCAGCGGCCGCAGGGTTTCCTGTTTTGTTTGGCGGCGAAGCAAATGAAAATACTGGGCCGGCGTCGTCGGGTAGCAGACCTGCAGATTATTCTCTGCGCAAAGCTGCAAAAAGCGTTCGAGCCGGGCGGAGGAATGTTCCGGGCCCTGGCCTTCGTAACCGTGCGGAAGGAGCATGACTAGGCGGCACTTCTGCTGCCATTTGTCTTCGGAAGCGGCAATGTATTGATCGATTATAACCTGAGCGCCGTTAGCAAAATCGCCGAATTGGGCTTCCCACATCACCAGGTCGTCCGGGCAAATAACCGAATATCCGAATTCAAAACCAAGTACACCCGATTCGGAAAGCGAACTGTCGAAAACATAGAATCGGGCCTTTTGATTTTTGTCGTTACGAAGTTCCGTCAGCGGCGACCAACGTTCGCCCGTCAATGTATCGTACATCGAAGCATGCCGCTGCGAGAAAGTCCCGCGGCCTGAATCCTGGCCGCTTAAACGGACGGCGTGTCCTTCCAGCACCAATGAACCGATCGCCATTGCTTCCGCAAATCCCCAATCCAGAGGCACTTCGCCGGTTCCCATCTTTGCACGCCGTGCAAGCTGGCCCACCATCTTAGGATTGACGTGAAAACCTTCGGGAACGATCGATATTTTTTCGGACGCGGTGTCGAGAGTTGCTCTTACAGCTCCGGTCTGCAAAATGTTCGAGCCGTCTTCATCGGCAATCGCCGGATTCAAGGCTGATTTTTTAGGTTTCTCGGCGGCTATCTTTTTGGCTCTTGCAAGAATTCCTTCGTATTTTTCGACGACCTTGTTCGTCATCTGCGTCAAATCTTCTTCTGTAATCACAGTTTCGCGAATAAGCTGCTGTGCGTAGAGGTGCCGCGTTCCCGGATGTGCTTTTACGCGGGCATACATAACGGGCTGTGTGTAGCTAGGCTCGTCGCCTTCGTTATGGCCGAGCCGGCGAAAGCCGACTAGGTCCAGAACGACGTCTTTATCAAACTCTGTGCGATAATCGAGGGCGATTTGAATCACTCGAAAAGCGGCCTCCGGATCGTCACCGTTTATGTGAAAAATCGGCGTCTGGGTTATTTGCGCCGCATCCGTCGAATAAATCGAACTTCGGGCGGACTCAACACCGGTAGTGAATCCAATCTGGTTGTTAATGACAATGTGAATTGTCCCGCCTGTACGGTAGCCCGGAAGATTTGCGAGTTGGAGGGTTTCCATCACGATGCCCTGACCCGAGAAAGCTGCATCACCGTGCAAAAGCACAGGCATTACCATATTAAAAACTTCTTCACGAGTTTTTTGTTCGCCGTTACGGAGATCATCTTGCTTGGCTCTCGCCATGCCCTCGACAACGGCATCTACAAATTCAAGATGGCTTGGATTACACGACAGTTGTATTCGTAAATCCTTACCAGTCTTTGTTTTACGTATTCCAACCGCTCCTTGGTGATATTTTACGTCCCCTTCGTCGGCCGGGAAACTCGGATGCGATGTCCCCTCGAAAACGGTGAATATACGCTCAGCCATGTCACCTTTCTCCGGATCACCGATGATATTAGAAAGCACGTTGAGACGCCCGCGATGAGCCATTCCCATATAAATTTCATCGACGCCGCGTGCCGAGGCACCTTCGATAAGCTGATCGAGCATTGGAATAACCGTTTCGCAGCCTTCGAGTGAGAAGCGCTTTTGTCCAAGATATTTCTTATGCAAAAACTGTTCGAACTGTTCGGCCTCGATCAATTTTTGAAGCAGTTCCAGCTTCGTTTCCGTCGATAAAGGTTTTGTATCGACAAACTGTTCACGGATGTTCCGCCTGATCCATTCCTTCTCTTGTTTTACTTGGATATGCCGGTATTCAATGCCAACCTTCCCGCAGTAAGCTTTGCGAAGAATCTCAAGTATGCGCCGCAGTGTCGCGGTTTTTTCATCGTGAAGGCCGCCGGTGATGAATTCGCGGTCGAGGTCCCAAATTGTGAGGCCGAAATTTTCGAGATCGAGTTCGGCTTCGCGATGCGAGGTCATATTGAGCGGATCGATATCGGCGAGCAAATGGCCGCGAATACGATATGCGTTAATGAGCTGCAAAACATTCGCCTGTTTTTCGACCTGCTCGCTGTAATGATTGCTGCCGAAAAGCGACGGATTGTGGTCTTCGGCCCAGCGGAGCGGCGGGTAATTGATGTCGAGAGCCTCAAATATTTCGTCGTAAAATCCGTGCTGCCCGATTATAAGCTGATGGATTCGAGCCAAAAACAAACCGCTTTCGGCGCCTTGGATAACGCGATGATCGTAAGTACTGGTAATAGTAACCGTTCGGCTGATACCGATCTGCGAAAGTGCGGCGGCGGTCATTCCCTGGAATTCGGCTGAATATTCGATTGCTCCGGTCGCGACTATTGCGCTTTGCCCGGCCATCAGTCTGGGATTTGACGCGACCGTACCGATCGTGCCCGGATTTGTGAGCGAGATGGTTGTTCCCTGAAAATCATCGATACCTAATTTTCCGTCGCGAGCCTTTTTAACGGTTTCGTTATATCCGGCCAGGAACTCGGCAAAGTTCATGTTCTGCGTGCCCTTGATGCTCGGTACAAGCAGATTGCGGGAACCGTCTTTTTTCTCAATATCGATCGCAATGCCGAGGTTTATATTCTCGTGTTCCAAACGCGAAGGAATTTCATTTACCATTCCAAAGCCGAAATTCATCTGCGGATATTCTTTAACGGCCTTAATTATCGCCCACGCTATCACGTGCGTAAAAGAAACCTTGCCTCTTCCTGAACTGAGAAGATGTTCATTGATCAAATTCCGATTTTCAAACAGGACTTTCACCGGAATACTGCGTACGCTCGTCGCAATCGGAACCGTGAGGCTCTGCTCCATGTTTTCGACTATCTTCTTCGATACGCCGGTTAGAGGTTTCGCGTTGGTATCCGGACTAAGGGCGGCGACCACCTGATTCTTTTCGGCCACCGGAGCTGGAGTCGCGGGTTGCTTCTGCACGGATTTCACTTCCGATGCAGGGGCCACGCTTCCATTATTGCCCGCGAGCATATCGCCGAAAAAAGTCCGCCACGATTCGTCAACCAAATTCGGGTCAGACTGGTATCTGGCCAGCAGACCTTCGACGTAGCTGGCATTCGCGCCGAAATTTTCCGCAATGTATTCCGATAAATTTGAAATCTTTTCGCTCACTTTTGTCTTTTTATCCTTGTTTTGAAATCAGTAAATGCAACTAACTATTTTAACCCAATACGATTAAAAATATAAGCATATAGGATGGATATGAAAGGCGTTGGGATTAACGGTTTACTTTGGCAGAGGATTTTTAATTGTCAGATTGATGTCTATCGGCACCACCCTTTTGAAACTGAAACCCATTTTGCGGAATTTTCCGAAAACGAAAATCCTGCCGGTCACGGTCCAGTTTTTTTTCGTATCGGTGATTTCATTCCATGCCGCGTTTAGAAGTCTGTGGCCGGGGAGAAAGAGCGAAGCGGGTTTGGGTAAATTTACCGACTCCTTTTTGCTGAATGAAAACGGTATGTCGTATTTTTCGATCTCTACCGGAATGCCATTTACACGAAAATCGTTAAAGGTAAGAAAATCAACCTTGCCGCTTTGATTTAAAGCCGTTACTGCAGCGGAAACCGAAAGCGTAACGCCGCTCAGCGACACATCGACAACTTCCGGATCGCTGATGTTTACGATCGCCTCGCCTTGCTTACTCTTTGTAGGATTTTTTTCGGAATCTACTACAACAATGGTTCGATGAACTTTATAGCCTTGAATTTTGTCCGGCAAGTCCTGACCGAATAGTGTCGCGGAAGCAGCTAATAGAAAGAGTAGATTGAAAAGGCGGGGTAGAAATCGGTTGATTAAAGATAGATTTTGAATGTCTGCTCGCATCTCGATCTGTCTATGGCAAAAAAAACTTACTCAGGTCGACGACGCTTGAGATTTCTCATCAGGTTCGCCGGATGCGGATTTTGCGGCTTTTTCCAGATCGAGTTTGATGGCGTCCAGGATTCCATTGATGAATTGGGTTGCCTCAAACGTGGAAAATCTCCGAGCGATTTCTAGTCCTTCATTGATTACAACTGTATGAGGCGTGTCCTCGAAAAGAAACTCGTAAACGGCCAATCTAAGGACGTTACGATCGACTATCGCCATTCGTTCGATCCGCCAATGCTCGGCCCGCGTGCGGATGCGATCATCGATTGTTGCGAGATTTTCAAGTGTGCCGTGAACAAGATTGTTTGAAAAATCACGTGTTTTTTCATCGATGTCGGTTTCGCCGAGTTCATTCCAAAAGCTATCAGTTAAGATAGCGCTTTCGTTATGGACGAGGTCCGCTGCAAATAACATTTGCAAGGCGCATTCGCGTGCTTTCCGGCGTGTGCCCGAACTCTTTCCTGATTTTTCAAACGACATGAGGAAAAACCTTCTCTTTACCCTTTGCGTGTTCCTCTTCGCCGCTGATTTCGCGGTGAAGATTTACTACTTCGACGGCTGACATTGCCGCCTCATAACCCTTGTTTCCGGCTTTAACGCCCGAACGGTTTATTGCCTGCTCCAGAGTATTTGTCGTAACCACTCCGAAAAGAACCGGCACTCCGGTATGCATCGATGCCTGCCCGATGCCTTTCGCAGCCTCGCCGGCAACATAATCGAAATGCGGTGTTTCGCCGCGAATTACTACGCCGATAGCAATTACCGCATCGAACCGCCCGCTTTGGGCAACCTTGAGCGAAGTCAGCGGCAGTTCGAACGAGCCGGGCACTTTAAATATTTCAATATCGGATTCCTCCGCACCCAGGCTTTCCAGGGCGTCGAGAGCGCCGTCGACCAATTTGTCTGTCAAAAA
>JACMMN010000161.1 GCA_014379075.1 Pyrinomonadaceae bacterium
ACATTACCGTTTACCCGGAACTGGGACTCGCCGCCGGAGCCTGCGCCGGCAACGGAATTGTGCTCGATATCAAGGATCCCGCAAACCCAAAGCGTGTTGACTCCGTGAACGATCCGAATTATGCCTATTGGCACTCGGCATCTTTCTCGAACGACGGCAAAAAGGTCGTCTTTACCGATGAATGGGGCGGCGGAATGGGCGCCCGCTGCCGGGCGAACGATCCGAACAAGTGGGGAGCAAATGCTATCTTCAACCTGTCAGGTAACAAGCTGAGTTTCGCAAATTACTACAAGCTTCCCGCCGCGCAGAGCGAGAGCGAGAATTGTGTCGCTCACAATGGTTCGCTTATTCCGATTCCCGGACGCGACATTAAGGTGCAGGCCTGGTATCAGGGCGGGATATCCATCATGGACTTTACCGATCCGGCTGCTCCGGTCGAGATCGGCTACTTCGACCGTGGCCCGATCGATGCAAAAATGCTCATGATGGGCGGCTCATGGTCGGCCTACTGGTACAATGGCAAGATCTATTCGTCCGAGATCGCCCGCGGCTTAGATATCTTTGAGCTGACGCCGACCAAGGACCTCTCGCAGAACGAGATCGATGCCGCCAAAGCGGTTCAGGTGTCCGAATTAAACGTCCAGAGCCAGGAAATGGCCGCGTGGCCCAGAAAATTGGTCGTAGCGAAGGCTTACGTCGATCAGCTGGAGCGGTCGGGAGGTTTGGCGGTTGACCAGATCACAAATCTGCGACTGGCGATCCAAAAGGCAGAGGGTAATGGAAAAGAGCTCGGCAAACTCAAAAAACTTGCACAGCCACTGGAAAAGATCGCTGGCGTGACGAAAAGTGGAGCGGATTCAGCCCGATTGAGCGCGTTGGTTGAAATCCTTCGAGGACCCACGCTCTGAAAAAACCATAATAAAAACGGTTTAATTCCGATCGCTTTTCTCCATTTAACTGTACAAAAATAACACTATAAGGAAGCGGCCCTTTAAATGAAGGCCGCTTCTTTTTTGCACACTTACTGAGGATTTCCATTATCACCGCTATTTCTTTCGAGAAAAAACCTGGCAACCTCGGCAAAACTACACGCTTCTTAGATTTATCATCGCCACAAAATCCAAATTAGAAGCGAGCGAGTTTTTAAGGCGGCAGGCTTAACCATTAATCCAGGTAAAAGCGAGCGGCCGGATTATCCCGACCCCACCTTGTCCAGCCTGGTCTCACATTATAGGTAACAGAATGAAAAAAAATTTCCTACGCAGATATGCCGCCGCCTGGATGGCATTGTTTTCGTTTGCCGCCCTCGGCACCGCACAGATAACAGAAACATCAGAATTTCCCGATGTTAAGATAGTAAATTTCGGCAAGATGGACGACCGCTATTACCGCGGCGGCCAACCGCTGCAAAGCGATTATCAATCGCTCAAAGACCTCGGGGTCAAGACAGTGATCGACCTCCGGAACGACCCGGTCGAATATGAGAAACCGTCTGTCGAGGCTCTTGGTATGAAGTATGTCAATATTCCGCTAAATGGCTGGAGGTTTCCGAATGAAGCGCATGTCGATCAGTTCCTGAAATTGATGAATGACCCGGAAACCGGAACGGTATATGTTCACTGCAAAGCGGGAAGGCATCGCGCGGGCATGATGGGCGGTGTTTATCGGGTCGCCAACTACGGGTGGGACTATGACGAAGCTTACAAGGAAATGAAAAAGTTTCGCTACAGTTCGTGGGTATTTCACGGGCCGATGAAGGGTTATGTGAAGGAATTCGCTAAACGAACTAAGGCTGCAAAGGCTGAAACTGCGGCGGCAGGTCTTCAAGCCGCGGCGGCAAACGGAAATTGATCGGGCCTGGAAATTATGAGTTCATGCTTTAGCCTGTCCTTAGGTTATCCAAAAACAAGCTAAAGCTTGGACTCAGAACGCTATTTACTGATAAATATCGTTCGCATTTTTGGTTTTTGACCATTGAATGCCCTCGATGTTTTCGGGATCGGCCGCTAAGATCCGGTCACTGAGAAAATCCGTAGATAATTTCAACTTAAGATTTAGATAATAAACTATCGAGCCTATCGGCTTATCTTCGTCCTGCGGATCTATGCCCCTCATTTCTGCATCAAGTTTCATCTTCGAGAATATTCGTTTTAGAACCCGCTGAGTTTCCTCGGTGTCGCGCGTTCTGACGGTCAATTCCATCGATCGAACCATCTGATCCGACTCATTAAATTCCAAAAGCCACAGCAATCCGAGAGCGAACAAGCACAACGCGATGCCCAATTCCCAACGCCCGACACCCGCGGCAAGCCCCAACGCCAAACTGATAAGCAGGACCGTAACCTCTTTCGGGTCGCGGATATTCGTACGAAAACGGACAAGCGATACCGCAGCAAAGATGGCAAACGCACGAGCCGCGTTATCACCGACTATCATCATCAGCGCGGCGGCAACGACAGCGAGCAAAATCTGAGTTTGAGAAACGAAGAGACTTCGGCGGAAAAGCGGCACGTCCTTTCGGGGGCGAAAAGCTAGAATGCCGGACAGCAAGACGGCGAGGAGCAGCCGGAAAATTATCTGTACCGTACGCTGCTGCCAGGTCTTCGAATCTTCGGGTGTCGGCGTACTATCAACACCCATCACATCGAAGAAGAAAAAACCTTCGCTTTCACCTGAAGCTGGAGCGGCGGGCTGCGCCTTATTGGACGCGGCAGCCTTATTGGTATTTTGCGACGTGTTCCCCGCAAAATAGCTTGCCATCAGTATCAAAGCGACAATTGCCGCCGCGAATACCGCGAAAACGGTCAAAAGTCTTTTGTTTTTCATTGTCCGGTCACCGCGAGATTCGGCTCGCCGGCGGCCCGGTCCAATTCGCCAACCTTAGTTTTAACGGCACGCACGTACGTTTCAACATCGGCCGGCGAAAAATTGGCGGCGCGAAACGTGTCCCGTATCTGCTTATCTGTAAGCTGGTTTAGGAGATTCGACAGCCACCGCGCGTCGGCGACAGTAAAGCCTTTGAAAATATTTCTGTTCTTGCTTCCTTTTGAGGCAAGAATCACCTCTCCATTTTTCACTTTACTTACGAATTTTGTCTTAATATAGTGTTTTGGACTGCCGGTCTTTCTGCCAATCCGGAAGAACAGGGGTAGGTTGTTGTTTCCAAGCCTCCCGAACGTTCCGCCCAGATCGCTGACGATGTAGTGTTTTTCGTTGCCGACCTGCAATACCTTGTTTTGGATGTCCTTTGCGTCCCAATTCGTCATAAAGATCATCATCATTTTAAGCCCCTGCAATTCCTTTGTTCCGACGAACGGATTTTGCTTCCAGCGCCATCCGTCAAGGCGCTCTATATTGTCCGGACGAGCCTCGAGTCGGACATTCTGAAATGTGCCTTTTCCCGGAATCGTGATTGTCGGAACCAAATAATTTATCTCTGTCTTGTAACCGAGTCCCCAGAGAAGACGCACAGCCGCCGTCTCGGCACGGGCCTCGCGTCCGAGCTTCGCAACCCAAGTGCGGCCCGAACCATCGCTAATGCGATATTTTTTGTTATAGCCGGCCTTTTCTTCTTTGATGAATTTTATGGTGCTCAGGTCGGGAACCATTGCGGTTCCGCCGGGTCCGGCAAATAGATCGCGTTGGCCGACATCCACCTTTTCCCACATGGCCGCATTTCCGGCAGGAACGGATTTAACGGCCTTCTTCTTCTGGGCGTAAACTCCAGAAAAAAGCGACAGCAAAATTATTAAATAAACCGCAGCCCACAGCTGCCTTTTGAGTATCAACATTGAAATAACCCTCCTCGTTCTTTTGTTTGATAGATATCAGAAGCTAAACTGTGATGGGCATCCTTTGGAATGCCGCTTGAGCGTCCAGCCCGTTGTCGGCTTCTCCTCTTTTTACCCTGTAATAGCGGCCGTCGGGTAGCAGTTCCCTGGCCTTCACGTTGTCCCGAAGATATGTTTCGAGATATTCGTCCTTAAGAAATCGTTTCATCTCCGCATCCTGGATGGGTACGATCACTTCAACCCGCCGGTCAAGATTTCGGGGCATCCAGTCTGAACTGCCCATATAAACTTCCGCGTTTCCGCCATTCTCAAAAAAGTACACGCGGCTGTGCTCAAGCAGGCGTCCGACGATGCTTCGAACCTTTATATTCTCGGATAATCCCGGAACACCTGGGCGAAGGGTGCAAATCCCGCGCACAACAAGATCTATCTGGACGCCCGCCTGCGATGCTTCGTAGAGTGCTTGAATTATCTGCGAATCGGCCAGCCGGTTGATTTTGGCGACGATCCGGGCCGGTAGGCCGTTTCTCGCATTTTCCGCTTCTCGACCGATCATTTCGGTCATACGGCCGCGCAGGTTTATCGGAGCGACGAGCAATTTATTAAAGCTCTCCCGCTGCGAATAGACCGTCAGATAATTAAATAATTCCGTGACATCTGAGCCGATCTGCTCGTCGTCCGTCAGCAGGCCCAGATCGGTGTACACCGTCGATGTGGCGGGATTGTAATTCCCAGTGGCAAGGTGAACATATGTTCGAAGTTCGTCATCTTCCCGGCGTACGATCAACGTCGTTTTGGCGTGCGTTTTCAATCCCAAGAGGCCATAGACCACATGGACACCCGCGCGTTCGAGCCGTTTTCCCCATTCGATATTGTTGGCTTCGTCAAACCTGGCCTTAATTTCTATTAAAGCCGTCACCTGCTTTCCGCGCTGGCTGGCCTCGATCAAAAGAGGAGCGATCGGCGAATCGGCGCCTATGCGGTAAAGACACATTTTTATCGCCAACACGTCCGGATCTTCAGCGGCCTCCTTTAAAAAATCAGTGATATGGCTGTACGGCATATATGGATGATGCAGCAGTACGTCGCCGCGCCGGATTATATCGAAAGTAGATTCCCCTTTTCCAAACGCGGCAGGCGGAGTGATCTTTAGCTCCCGCTCCTTCAAGTCCGGCCGATTCAGCGAAGCGATGGCAAAGGAATCGGTAATGTTCATCGGCCCGTCGATCGCATAAACATCTTCAGACGCTATCTCGAGTGCCTTCGTCAGATAATCGGACATCTCCTCGGGCATCGATCTCGAAATTTCCAGCCGGACGACGTCGCCAAAACGTCTCTGTTTCAAGTTTTCTTCCATCATTTCGAGCAGATCTTCCGTCTCGTCTTCGCGAAATTCGATATCGGCGTCGCGAGTTATTCGGAATGAATGGCAGCAGTCTGGATCCGCCTCTGGAGCAAAGGAACGAACATTCGCGGCAACCAGATCTTCGATCAGGATGTATTTCACCTCACCGTCACCGACCGGGACAAACCTGGGAATGAACGCCGGAATCTTTATACGGACGAAAAACTCGTCCCCGATATTCTTATATGCCCGTGCTACCCTTTTATTAAGCTCGGGTTTCACGAAAAGTGCGAGGTTGATGCTTCCGCCCGATATATACGGGAATGGATGCGTCGGATCAACCGCCTGCGGCGTCAGAACGGGATAAACCCTTTTCTTAAAATAGGTATCGACCGATTTCCGTTCGCCGAAGGACAGTTTGTCGTACGTTGCAAGCACGATGCCATTTGCCGAAAGCTCTGGAATGATTTCCTCCCGCAAACATGCCATCTGCGTTTCGATCAATTCGGAAACCCGCACCCTAATTTCCTCAAGAAGTTCGTGCCGGGTAAAGCCGTCCGGTGAAACCTCAACTTTACGTCCAAGCTTTTCCTTAAGCGCTGAGACACGTATCTGGAAAAACTCATCCAGATTCGAAGAAAAAATTGCAAGAAATTTTACACGTTCGAGAATCGGCTGAGATTGGTCGAGAGCCTCGTCAAGTACACGCCGAAAAAATTCGATGAGACTCAGGTCGCGGTTTATAAAATGCGCCAATTGGTGTGGATCAGTCTGCACGGCTACCAGGGGCGCGCCATTGAAAACAGTTTCTCTTTTAGATATTTGTCCTAAACTTGTCGACATAATAAAACGAATCCCTGGGGAAAGATTTGTTTCACGTCAGAAAAGATGCATTGCTAAATTGATGGCTAGGGCACCTTGACGTACTTCGCCAAATGAGAGAGCAAATGCCGTACCGGAGTTGGGGAAACGTGTAAAAGTCTTGTTTATTGAGGATGGAGCTGAGAGCTTATTATATAGGGTTTGCCCCGATCAATTAAAGTGTATTAAAACGAGACGCGAGTTTCAGGATTAGCGGTTAATAATCGGATATGGAGAGTGCGGAGAGGCAGCGAAAAAGATCTCATCGTAGTTTGTTCGTCGCATTCTTCAGCTTTTCCAAAAAAGCTTTTTCGGTATCGGCGAGAAATCTCCTGTATCCATCGGGGTCGATAAATGGATTTGTAGAACTTCCTTTTCTGAGTTTTTCACGTTTCTCCAAAAGACCAAAAAAAGAGCCGTGCGAGGCAAGAAAAATATCGGCTTTCAGTTTGTTCATAACCCTAAAAGTTTTTTTGTAGTCTGAAATTATGTCTGGATATTTATCATTTGTGAGCAAGTTATAACCCGGAATGGTAGAACTTCCGACAAAAACGACATTGTAAGTCTTTTTATTATCTGCAACCCTCATTGTCCAGGTCGTGCAACCCCTAGTATGTCCCGGAGTGAAAACAGCTTTCAATGATCTCGCGCACTTCAGGCGGATCGTTCTGGGCTGATGCGGAAATTCCGAAAGCGATGAATAATATGGATAGGTATAATAAGTTTTTCATAATTGTTTAGCGGTATCTTGGTCGGCTTTCAGCGGTTGATTCAGCGCAGATTGTCTGGCCAAAAAGGCGATAGGCAGGCCCACAAAAAGGACGTGGATCGTTATTTGGATCAGCATACCGTTAAAGGAAAATGGTGATCTCGCGGTTAACGACATAGGGCTGATTATATAGGCCATTACAAAATAAACGGCGATCCCGTAGAGCGGCCCGTACAACACAGCCTTTTCAAGCAATACCGGAAAACGGAGGCATGCGATGTAATAAACGCCTGCGGCGCCGAGCGCGACAACGAAATGCAGCAAAACTCCCAATAAAAAAGTCGGTGTGCCGCCGCTGAACGCCTCCTTGCCGAGCACGCCGCTGGCTACATATTGAAAAACCCGAATGGGATTACCTCCTCTCAGCAGCGAACTGATGCTGGCAGCCAAACCATCCAGAACGCCTACGGCCAAACCGCCATACACTACCGATTGAAAGGCGCGTGGGCGAAGCGTGGAATCGCCAGCTTCAAAGGAATCCCTCAAAACCTTTGCATTCATAATTTCTCCTGTAAGATTCATTTCAGGATCATTTATCACTCGCGAAATGAACTAAAAACATAATCACGCGCTTTCTGTCCCGCGTGGCAGTTGAAACAGCCGATCTTGGCTGTTTCATTCAAAACCCTTTCTGTTCGACTACTGCCTCGAAATTTCTCGAAGCCCCATCCGCCCGTCTTCTCAAACCGACCATTGTCTTTTTGCATAACATCTATGAAGCGGCGCGGGCCCTCGGATGCTGCCGCATTTCTTCTTTGAAGTTCAAGCACGTCAAACACGATAACCGAACCGTTTCGGAAGCGTCCGGTACGAAAGCCTTCTATCGCTTTTGTGTTCGCATAAATGTGATGCATCCCGCCATATCGTGCAAAGAGCGGGTTTCCGGGATCAATGATACCGCTTTTGACATGCGTCCATTTGCGATAATCGCTTGGATAGGGGATTATCCCTCCGGATTGAGCGGATGAAACGACAGCCCAATATAGAACTACTCCGCAAACAAAGACGAAACATTTTAGGGTGTTCATAGTTCTCATTCGGATTTCCGATTCTACAATTCGATTTTGGCCGCTCCGATGATTCGGCGGCTTTTGGCCTCCTGGACAAAAGCGATAATGCTCAGATCGTGACGCTTCCAGTCTTTTCCGAGCGTTATGTCTGCCGCCAGCGTAGCTCCTTCATTGCGAACCTCACCGACCGTCTTTAAATAGCGGGCGACCGCCACGTGTTTGAGTTTTTGTCCGCTGTTTTCACCGCTCGAAGGCTTTGAATTAAGGTCGTCTTCCACGACCGCGAGAAGAACTAATGCCTGATCTCCCATCGTGATCTGAGGCAGTTTATCTACCTTTACTTTGATCGAAATGATGGTGTCTTTTTCGTTTTGAATTTTTACCGCAACCCTTCCTTTCGGATTATTAGCGGCTGCGATTAACGCTTTGCTGCCGTCGCGGCCGCTGAGTTCGCGGCCGCCGTCGATTACGAATTGCGGTGTAAATGTTTCCGTGTGTTTGAAAAAGGCCGAATAGTATCCCTGACGCTTGCTGAATTGCGCCGAGGAAAACGGATCGGCCCAACCTAACCGGTTCCAATAATCAACGTGCAGGGCCAGCGCAATGATCTCCACTCCTTCGATTGGCTGTTTTGTTAGGAGTTCTCCAAGATACTTGTCCGCAGCCGGACAGTTTTCGCAGCCTTCCGAGGTAAAAAGCTCGACGATTACTGAATTCGGCCTTCCGCCTTGCGCCGATGTCGGTGGCAGATACGCGCTTAGCGACACTAATACTATTGCGGTGTAAATATACGACTTCATATGCCGCTAATTTTAACCGCGTATTACTAGGGGCAAATATATTTGTGACGGTTTGCGGTTTCGGTGTGGCGGGCACCGAAAAGGTGTGACCAGTTGAGAAATTTAAAGATCCGCAGCTAATACAAAAAAGTGG
>JACMMN010000162.1 GCA_014379075.1 Pyrinomonadaceae bacterium
CGGCGGCGTGACCGCGAGTTTTGCAATGCTCGGCGATGTTATCCTGGCTGAACCAAAAGCCCTGATCGGATTCGCCGGCCCGCGAGTCATCGAACAGACAATCCGCCAAAAACTCCCAAAAGGCTTTCAGCGCAGCGAGTTTCTACTCGAACACGGCATGGTCGATATGGTCGTTGATCGGCGAAAGCTGAAGGAAACGATCGTGCGGATGCTGGATTTTATGATGAATAAAGATATTACTGTCTAACCGCCCGGGATGGACTTTGCAGAATCCACAAAATATCTCCTCTCCCTTGGCAACGAAGTTTCGGCGATGAAATTGGGACTTGAGAATATCCGCACGCTGCTTGCCGCGCTCGACGATCCGCAAAATAATTTCTTAAAAGTTCAGGTCGCCGGAACTAACGGCAAAGGTTCGGTCTGCGCGTTTTTGGATTCGATGTGCGTCCGAGCAGGAATAAAAACCGGCTTGTTTACGTCACCGCATTTAATCTCGATCACTGAAAGGATCAAGATCGGCGGCGTGGAGATCAGTGAGGCGGATTTTGCCCTTCACGCAACGAGGGTCAGGGAAATCTGTGAATTGCGTGTCGCGAAAGGCGAACTTGAGGCGATCCCGACATTTTTCGAGCAGATCACCGCTATCGCTCTCAGCGTTTTTGCAGAAGAAGAGATTGAGCTTGCGATTCTCGAAACCGGCCTCGGCGGGCGTCTCGATGCGACGACGGCGGCGAATGCGGAAATTGTTGCTATCACGCAGATAGACTACGATCACCAGGAATATCTGGGCGATACGCTGGTCGAGATCGCGGCGGAAAAGGCGGCAATTATAAGGTCGGATACGAAAGTGGTCGTGGCGAAGCAGAAAAGGGAAGCGGAACTTGTGATTCGCGGCCGCTGCCGTGAAGCCGGTGTTGAACCCAATTTTGCGAAAAGCAATTACCCGAATGTCGTCCTTGGGCTTTTAGGCAAACATCAGCAAGCAAATGCAGCGGTCGCAATTGCTATAGTGCAAGAGCTTCGCGAGTTAAATTTTATAATTCCGGATGACAAGATGCGGACAGGATTAGAGACCGCCCGACATCCGGGTCGGTTGGAATATTTCGAAAATTTTCTTTTTGACGGAGCTCACAATATTGCCGGAGCTTCGGCACTTCGTGAATATTTGGACGAATTCGTAAAACAGCCGATTACGATGATCTTCGGAGCGATGAAGGGCAAGGACGCCGGCGAGATCGCAAGCGTTCTTTTCCCTAAAATTGAGATCTTAATCTTAACCAAGCCGGAAAATACGCGGGCATTGGAAGCGGCGGAGATATTGAACATGATCCCCGACCAAGGACTAAAGAAAGTAGTTTTAACCGGCAATGTAGCCGAAGCAATTAAAATTGCCCGCGAAGTTTATGCGCCGGACGGGTTGATTTGCGTCACCGGATCGCTTTACCTGGTTGGCGAAGCGAAGAAAATATTGAATAATTAAGGGAATGCGGGCATCCTTGTCCGCTTAGCTTAAGACCAGCAGACAAAGGTGTCTTCGTTCCAAATATGCATAAATTAGTTTTGATCAGGCACGGCGAGAGCCAATGGAATAAGGAAAACCGGTTTACCGGCTGGAAGGACGTGGATCTTTCCGATAAGGGGAAGGAGGAAGCCCACGCCGCGGGGAAGCTTTTGAAGGCGGAGGGCTTTACGTTCGACGAATCTTACACGTCGGTACTCAAACGGGCGATACGCACTCTGTGGATCGTTCTCGATGAGATGGATCTCATGTGGATACCGGAAACAAAATCGTGGCTGCTCAACGAGCGTCACTACGGCGGTTTGCAAGGTCTGAACAAGGCGGAAACTGCCGCGCAATACGGCGAGGAACAGGTGTTGACGTGGCGGCGGAGCTACGATATTCCGCCAAGTCTGATGGAAGAAACCGATGAGCGCTATCTCGGCAAAGACCCGCGATACTGCTCGATCGAGGCAGGCAAATTTCCAAAGGCCGAGTGTTTGAAGGATACCGTCGCACGCGTCGTTCCTTATTTTGAGACCGAGATCCTGCCGAAAATAAAAGACGGAAAGCGGATATTGATCGCGGCTCACGGCAATTCGCTCCGTGCATTAGTCAAATACCTCGACGCCATTTCTGACGAGGATATAATTCAATACAACATACCCACCGGCATTCCGCTCGTTTTCGAACTCGACGATAACCTGAAGCCGACCAAGAGCTATTATCTCGGCGACACCAAAGCGATAAAAGCCGCCCAGGAAGCGGTCGCAAATCAGGGGAAGGTGAAGTAAGTAAAATGTTAAAAGTAGAAAGTAAAATGCGGACTTTCTAGTTTTCACTTTGCCTTTTCACTTTTAACTTTTTACTTTGTTCTATGTCCTGGCAAAAAATCGCCTTTATTCTTTTAATTCTGCTTTGTTTAACGCCGGTCGCCTCGCCGCCGGTGGCACTAGCCTTGGGGTTGGTCGTTGCGTTCACTTTCGGCAATCCGTTCCCGCAGCTTGCGGGCCAGCCGACGAAATATCTTTTACAGATCTCGGTCGTTTTGCTCGGTTTTGGGATGAACCTGACGGCGGTCTATAACGCTGGAAAAGACGGCATTTTGTTCACCGTCGCTACTATCTTCGGCACGCTGGTCCTCGGTTATTTCATCGGCAAATTATTAAAAGTAAATGATAAAACATCGACCCTGATCTCATCGGGCACGGCGATCTGCGGCGGAAGCGCGATTGCCGCGGTCGCTCCGGTGATCAATGCGGACAGCGACGAGATATCGGTCTCACTCGGTACTGTTTTCATTTTGAACTCCATTGCGTTGTTCGTTTTCCCGTTTATTGGCCATGCCCTAGCACTGACGCAGAACCAATTCGGCGTATGGTCGGCGATCGCTATCCACGATACGAGTTCGGTCGTCGGGGCATCGGCCGCATACGGCACGGAAGCCATGGCAATTGCGACGACGGTAAAACTCGCGCGGGCACTTTGGATCGCGCCGGTCACGCTTCTTTTCCTAATGATCTACCGGAGCCGAAACGAAGACAAAAAAGCAAAGATCGCGATTCCCTGGTTTATATTTCTTTTTCTTGCTGCAGCTGCCATACGGACATATGCCCCGGCCGTGATCCTGCCGAGCATATTCGATTCGCTTGTAAATTTGGCAAAGGTCGGAATGACCGTCACGCTTTTTCTTATCGGGGCGAGCCTATCGCGGCGAACGTTGAAAAAAGTCGGCGTGCGGCCTTTGGTTCAGGGTGTTGTGCTGTGGATCGTTATTTCGGTCGTGGCCCTGATAGCGGTATTGCGATTCTTGTAATCAAGAGCGGTGGTGCGTTATTTTCTTTTTTTTGTTTCGTGTGATTCGCGGATAAGAAAAAAGGAGTTATCCACGAATCACACGAAATAAGAAAATAAGAACAGGTTACAGAGGTCGTTCTAATTCGGCGACAGCACCACCTTTCGCCATTGGTTTTTCGTGTCGTTAAATTTCTCGTACGCCAGCGGCGCTTCGCTCAGTTTTAGTTTGTGCGAAATTACAAAGCTGGGGTCGATTGCTCCTTCTTCGATATTGGAAAGCAGTTTCGGCATGTAGCTGTGCATGTTCGTCTGGCCCATTTTGAAGGTCAGGCCCTTGCCGAATGCGGCGCCGAAATTGAACTTGTCCAGAAATCCGCCGTAAACCCCGGGCACGGAAACCGTCCCGCCTTTCCGGCAGCAGAAGATCGCCTGCCGCAAAGCGTGCGGACGGTCGGTCGCAAGAAATACCGAGGCCTTTGCGTAATCCATAAGGGCATCGGGCGAAGTTCCGTGCGATTCGAGCCCGACCGCGTCGATGCAGGAATCCGGGCCGTAACCGCCGGTCAGGTCGAGAAGTTCGTCGTAAACCTCTGACTTGTCAAAATTGATAGTCGTCAGATTTTCGTTCTCTTCCCGGGCCAATTGCAGCCTTTCGTCGAAATGATCGATCAGCACTACCTTTTCTGCACCCAGCATGAACGCGGATTTAACCGCAAACTGCCCGACCGGCCCGGCACCCCAAACAGCAACCGTATCGCCTTCCTGAATATTGCAATTTTCCGCCGCCATGTATCCGGTCGGGAAAATATCGGAGAGGAATAATACCTGATCGTCGGATAAATGCTCCGGAACCTTCATCGGGCCGACATCGGCGAACGGGACACGGACAAATTCAGCCTGTCCGCCGGCAAATCCGCCGGTCATATGCGAATAGCCAAACAGGCCGGAGCCGGCATAACCATAGAGAGTTTCCGAAATTTCAGGTGTCGGATTAGAATTATCGCATGCCGACCACAGGTCTTTTTTACAGAAAAAACAATTGCCGCAAGCAATTGTGAAGGGGACGACGACGCGGTCGCCGACTTGCAAATTGTGGACATCGGCGCCCAATTCGACGACCTCGCCCATAAACTCATGACCGAGAATATCGCC
>JACMMN010000016.1 GCA_014379075.1 Pyrinomonadaceae bacterium
AACGCGGAAGGAAAACTTTGCGTCGATACTGCTCCGGTGATGGACAAAGCATGGGCCGTGCGGGCCGGCCTCGGCTGGATAGGCAAACATTCGAACGTCATTGCAAAAGAATTCGGCTCGTGGTTTTTTATCGGTGAAATATTACTGAATTTGGAGTTGGAGTACGACACGCAAATCGTCACCGACCATTGCGGCAGTTGTACAGCTTGTCTTGACGCGTGTCCGACGAACGCGATTGTCGAGCCATATGTAGTCGATTCGAGAAAATGCATTTCATACGCGACCATCGAATTGCGAACGCCGGAATTGCCGGAAGAGATAAAGGAAAATCTCAACGGCTGGCTGTACGGCTGCGATATTTGTCAGGACGTTTGCCCCTGGAACCGTTTTGAGATACCTACCGACGAAATTCACTTTGAGCCCAGAAACGGAGAAACTTCGATCGGCCATGATGCGGTCTTGTCATTCTCGCCTGAAGACTACGCTGAAAGATTTCGTAAAACGGCGGTCAAGCGAGCAAAATTAAATAGCTTACAAAGGAATTCCGAGGCGTTAAAGAACTTTTCGAAGATAACAGGCGACAAAAGATAGGCGCTATGGTTTATTCTGGATACTTTAAACTCCGCGCTTAAGTACATTATACTCAACGCATATGTCCGAATCACCGAGCATCGAGTCATCCCAAATCGAAACCAGAATTTTTCCGCCGCCGGTGGAATTTGCCGCGAACGCATACGTCAAAAGCTTTGAGGAATACGAAGCTCTGTATGCAGAAGCTGCAAAAGACCCGACCGCTTTTTGGGCGAAACAAGCGGAAGATCTGCACTGGTTCAGGAAATGGGACACGATTCTCGAATGGAACGAACCGTTTGCGAAATGGTTTGTGGGCGGCAAGCTGAATATTTCCTATAACTGCCTCGACCGGCATCTTGAGACGGACCGCAGAAATAAGAAAGCCGTAATTTGGGAAGGTGAGCCCGGCGAAATTCGTGAACTTACTTATTTTGAACTTCACGCCGAAGTTTGCAGATTCGCCAATGTCCTAAAGAAACTTGGCATACAGTCGGGCGACCGGGTTGCTCTATATATGCCGCTCATCCCGGAGCTATCGATCGCGATGCTCGCCTGCGCACGGATAGGGGCAACGCATACCGTGATCTTCGGCGGATTTTCGGCCGATGCCATCCGCGACCGAGTAATAGACTGCCAGGTTAAACTGATCGTCACTGCCGATGGTGGTTATCGGCGCGGTAGGGAAATTAAACTAAAACAAATTGTCGATGAAGCCGCCGCTGAATGCCCGACTGTCGATAATATTGTTGTTTTCAAACGCACAGATTCGCCAGTTGAAATGCAATCCGGCCGTGATCATTGGTGGCACGAAATTATCGAAACGGTTGATGCGGATTGCCCCGCCGAAGAATTGGACTCCGAACATCCGCTTTATATCCTTTACACATCCGGCACGACTGGAAAGCCGAAGGGCATACTGCACACCACGGGCGGATATCTCACACAGATCGCATATTCCGCAAAGCTCGTTTTCGATTTGAAGGAAGATGACATTTACTGGTGCACGGCGGATATCGGCTGGGTGACCGGCCACAGTTATGTCGTTTATGGGCCTATGGCAAACGGAGCGACGGTATTTATGTACGAAGGCGCGCCGAACCATCCGGAGAACGACAGGTTCTGGGAAATCATCGCGCGTCATAAGATCTCGATCTTTTACACTGCACCCACGGCGATTAGAGCGTTCATCAAATGGGGCGAGCAATATCCGAATAACCATGACCTATCGTCATTGAGGCTGCTCGGAACGGTCGGCGAACCTATAAATCCGGAAGCGTGGATGTGGTATCACGAGATCATCGGCAAAGGAAAATGCCCGATCGTCGATACCTGGTGGCAGACCGAGACCGGCGGCATCATGATCTCGCCGCTGCCCGGTGCAACGCCGACGGTGCCGGGAACGGCGACGCTGCCGCTGCCGGGAATTATTATAGATATCGTCTCAAAAGAAGGCGTTCCGGTCGGCACGAACGAAGGTGGTTACCTCGTCATCAAACATCCCTGGCCGGCGATGCTTCGGACGATATGGGGGAATGAAGAGCGGTACAAAAAGGCCTATTGGTCGGAATTCGAGCATTTCTATTTTGCCGGCGATGGTGCGCGGCGGGACGAGCGCGGTTATTATTGGATAATGGGCCGCGTCGATGACGTAATAAACGTTAGCGGCCACCGATTGGGAACCGCTGAGATCGAATCGGCGTTAGTTTCACACGAGGCCGTTGCAGAAGCCGCGGTCGTTGGAAGGCCACACGATCTGAAAGGCCAGGCGATCTCGGCATTTGTTACACTGGAAGGCGGACGCACAGGCGACCAGGATCTGAAGAATGAACTTCGCGCCCATGTCGCAAAAGAAATCGGAGCCTTGGCGAAGCCCGATGATATTCGCTTCACGGACACGTTACCGAAAACGCGGTCGGGAAAGATCATGCGCCGCCTGCTTCGTGAGATCGCTTCGGGTTCGCAGATAGCGGGCGACGTAACCACGCTTGAAGATCTTTCGGTTTTGGAGAAACTTCGGCAGGACGAAGAGTAAAATGACCAGCAAAATAAATGCCCCAAATCCTACTGAAGAGCTGGCTGAAGCCGGCCGCGAGTTTTACCGCCGTGGTTGGACGCTTGGCACAAGCGGTAATTTCAGCATGCTGCTCGCGCGCAAGCCTTTGCGCATCTGCGTAACCGCAAGCGGTATCGAGAAAGGAAATTTGGACGAAACCAATTTTCTGGAACTCGATGACGATGCCGAAATTTTGCAGGGCTTCGGCAAACCATCCGCCGAGACGCTTGTACATTTATCGATCTACCGTTTTGTCGCAAAGGCCCGTTCAATTTTGCATACGCATTCCGTCTGGGGAACGATCCTGTCCGATGTTTTTTTTGAACAGGGTGGAATAGAGATCGAAGGCTACGAAATGCTCAAAGGGCTTTCCGGTGTGAAAACCCACGAACACACGGAAAAGGTCCCGATCGTCGAAAATTCGCAGGATTATATTGCCCTGTCGCACGTTATCGAAAATGTGCTGCGCGACAATGAAGGCGTTCACGGTATTTATCTTCGCCGTCATGGACTTTACACGTGGGGCGAAACGGTCGCCGAAGCAAGGCGGCACGTCGAGATATTCGAGTTTTTGTTTGAGGTTTTAGGAAGAAGGTTGAAATAATATATGGCGGTCGTAAGTGTTCCGGATAAAAATCTGACTTTGAAGGATAAGGAAGAAATAGTGTCGTTTCTAGCCGGAATTGGCATTGATTACAACCATTGGGACAACTTGAAGGAGATTTCTTCCGACGCAACCGACGAAGAGATTTTGACCGGTTATTCCGACGAGATCGAGAAACTAAAAACGTCCGGCGGCTACGTAACTGCGGACGTTATCAACATCGTGCCGACAACGCCGAATCTTGATGCGATGCTCGGCAAATTCAATAAAGAACATTGGCACGACGAGGATGAGGTACGTTTTATCGTCAAAGGCCGCGGACTATTTCATATCGCTCCGTCGGATGGCGACGTTGTTTCCATCGAAATGGAAGCCGGCGATTTGATTCGTGTGCCGAAAGGAACGCGGCACTGGTTCAATCTCTGCGGTGACCGGACGGTGCGGGCGATCCGTCTTTTTCAGGACGTTTCGGGCTGGACGCCGCAATATACGGAAAGCGGCGTGGACGGCAATTACCAGCCGTTATGTTTTGGCCCAAGTTATATTCCTCATAATCGTTGAGAAATGGCTGCAAAAAACCATCAATAGCATCTTCTTTTCGGCGGTTTTGCAACTAGATTGTATTGACATATCGAATTCCGGGCAGCGATAGGTGATCTCTGTCTTTATTTTTCTTCTTTCGCGTATTTCGTGGATAACGGTTTTAAGAATTTTTCCACGAAATACCCGAAAGAGGAAAAAATCTTCGAATACGGGAATCACAGCCACTCTCATTTAATATCTATACAACCTGATTTGTTCTATGCAAGCAATTCTTCTCGACATCGAAGGCACGACCACGCCGATTGATTTCGTTCATAAGGTTTTGTTTCCCTTTGCCAGAAATAAGGTCCGTGAGTTTGTGCGTTCACACAGTTTGGAAATTCAACCGGAGATCGCACAGCTTCGCGGCGAACACGCCGAGGATTACAAAAATGGCGATTACCGCGAAATCTTCGATGAAAGCTACGACGTTTCGGTGAGCGCTTACCTGCGATTTTTGATCGACATCGACCGTAAGTCTACGCCGCTAAAATCCATTCAAGGCAAGATATGGCAAACGGGCTATGAATCCGGCGAACTTGTTTCCCAGGTTTTCGATGATGTCCCTATCGCTTTCGAACGTTGGAGCAATGCCGGCAAACTGGTCGCGATCTATTCGTCGGGTAGTATTCTCGCCCAGCAATTGATATTCAAATATTCCAATCATGGAGATCTAACACGTTGGATCGCGCAATATTTCGATACCGGCATCGGACATAAGCGCGAAACCGACAGTTATCGAAATATTTCGGATACATTGGAACTAAAGTCTGAAGACATCGTTTTTGTTTCCGACATAGCCGAAGAACTGGACGCCGCTCGAGACGCGGGCATTCGCACCGCACTAATAATTAGGAAAGGAAATGCGGAGTTCGATGGCGAACCAGGCCACAGACGAATTGTAAGCTTTGATGAATTAGGGGTTTGATCTGGCTTGCATTCTTTATACTTCAAAATACAGATGATAATGGTTAGCGCATCCAGGGTTGAACGCTCTATGGCACGCAGGACAGGCCGAACCGCAATCAAAATATTCCGATATCGCAAGCTGATACCCGCATCCTCCGCAAAGGATAGCCAATGCATCCGATTCAACCTTCGACCAAACTTTGGACACATGATCCGCAACCGCACCATGACATTCAAAACACGGGAACCAAAGTCCGCAGCATTTTAGTTTGATCGCGATTATATCCGATTCGCCATGCCAATGGTCACAACGTGTTTCGGGGTCGATCCCGAGTCCGTGAACTTCTTCTTTATGAATTTGCCGCATCATGCGTTCACTCTATAAGCCACAAGGGAGTTGAGTCAAAGCATGGGAAACGGTTGGGAGATAAAGTCGCCTTTGATACAATATTGGCATGATGAATTTAGAAACAGCAACACTTGCGGCCGGGTGCTTTTGGTGTGTCGAGGCCGTATTTGACGATCTGAAAGGCGTCGAGGATGTCGTGTCAGGATATTCGGGCGGTCATACGGAAAATCCGACGTACAAAGAAGTTTGTTCGGAGACGACCGGACACGCCGAAGTGATTCAAATACGGTTCGACCCCGCCGAATTGTCATTTAACGACTTATTACGAGTATATTTCACCGTTCACGACCCGACCACTCTGAACCGCCAGGGCGGCGATATCGGGACATCGTACCGGTCGGCGATCTTCTATCATTCTGACGAGCAAAAACGTATTGCCCAGGAAGTGATAGATGAGATCACCAAAGAAGGCATCTATGACAATCCTATTGTTACCGAAGTAACCGAATTCGATAAATTCTATCCTGCCGAGGATTATCACCAGGAATACTTCGCCAATAATCCCAATCAGCCCTACTGCGCCGCCGTCGTGGCCCCGAAAGTCGCAAAGTTCCGCCAGAAATTTGTGAATCGCTTGAAAGGTTAAATTAGGAGCGAAGCCGCATCGGCTGCCGGTAATTGCTTGACGGTGTTGAAACTGTTTGGTAAGATTCCGATGTCTCTCGAATATCCCAACATTCGATTTACTCCTACGTTCAAATGCTCATCGATTGAATCTCTAGGACTCAACTTTTCTAAAACTGCGTCTTTTTGTAAGGCCTGCGTTACTTTATGACTATTAAAATACTGCGTAAGAGGCGCGGAGCCATCGTGCTCACCTCTATCACAATCGCCATTCTATTCCTCACCGTATTTTTCCAACCGGCTTTTTTTAAGACCGACGCGTTTGCCGGGACGATCACTGGCCGGGCCTTTCAGGATTTCAATTCAAACGGAACCTTTGAGAACACCGGCGGGACGGACGCAGTCCCCACGGCGGTCGACATCGGCGTGGCTAGTGTAACAGTTTCTGCATACGACGCGGCAGGCGTACTGCGCGGATCCGCAGCAACCATCGCCAACGGGACGTTTTCCCTTACTGCTACCGGAACCGGGCCGTACCGTTTAGAGTTTACAAATATTCCGGCCGGTTACATTCCTTCGGCTCGAAGCACAGATTCGGTCTCTGGCGGATCGGCTTCTGATGCGGGATCCACGGTGCAGTTCCTCGCCGACGGCATAACAGCGAACGTAAATCTCGCCCTCGTACGCGCTCAAGATCACTGTCAGGATAATCCCTCACTTTGCTCGCAGCTATACGGCGTCGGCTCGGCAAATCAGCCTGAAGCACTTTTCACTATTCCATACACGGCCGGAAGCACGCGGATAACTGGAGGTAACGGAACGGATTTCACCTCGCCGGGAAATACCTCACTTGCGACAACTGATCAGATCGGTACGACATTCGGCCTGGCTTACAACAGAAATGACCGGATCGTCTATACATCCGCCTTCATGAAAAAGCACGCGAAATTCGGTTCTACGATTGCTGGAGCGACGGGCGGCACCGGGGCAATATATGCGTATAACCGAAATACCAGCGTACTCTCCGAATATGTAAATCTTAATACGGTATTCGGCGCAAACACCGCGGGAGCCAATCCGCACAATGTCGCGGATTACAATACCGACAACGGTCAAACCACATGGGACGCGGTCGGCAAAACGGCTCTTGGCGGTATGGCGATCTCGGATGATATGGCTAACCTTTTTGTGATGAACCTGGCTGACCGCAGACTTTATCGCATTCCAACCAGCGGAGCTCTAACCACCGTGACAATACAATCGGCTGCATTTCCGCTTGCAATGCCCAATTGTGCAAACGCCAGTGACGTGCGCCCGTTCGCGGTTACGTATTACGAAGGCCAGATATATGTCGGAGCGATATGCTCGGGCGATGTCACTAACCTTCCCGGTGATTTGCGGATGTACGTTTATCAGGTCAATCCGGCGACGCTGGCCTTCGGCGCAGCCCCGGTTTTCAATCAATTGCTAAATTACAACCGCAACCAGGTCGATCCCGGAGTTGCGGCGGAGTGGTTGGCATGGCAGGGGACCTTCACGTCATTGACAGCTTCGGGAATTATAATTTACCCCCAGCCAATGCTGACCGATATCGATTTCGACCGCGGAAATATGATCCTGTCTTTGAGAGACCGGATGGGCGATCAAACAGGCTACAACAACGCCAGCAATCCCGCCAACGCTGCCGACCTCCGCAAGGGGATCACGGCAGGGGAAATTCTGCGGGCATGCGGCAGTCCCGCCTTGGGCTGGACATTGGAAAGCAACGGACGCTGTGCCACTATTGGTTCCGCTCCTCAAAATAGCGGTGAAGGCCCCGGCAACGGCGAATACTATTATCAGGACAGCTATCATCCGGACGGAAATCCTCATGACGAGGTAGGCAACGGGGCCGCCTTGCAACTTCCGGGACACAATGTAATGGTGGCGACCATTTTCGATCCCGTTTATGTGCCCCTTGACAATATATTCGATTCGGGCGGCTTTCGCTGGTTCGTAAACGGAACGGGTGCTCAAAACCGCGGTTATCTGGCATATGCAACGGGTGATTTTGGAAAGGCGAACGGAATGGGCAA
>JACMMN010000163.1 GCA_014379075.1 Pyrinomonadaceae bacterium
CGACCTCGAGGCCTTGAATCTGGCCTTTGCGTTCTCGAATTGTCATCGCATCGAGCAGAGCCTGTGTCGGATGTTCGTTTGCTCCGTCACCCGCGTTGACGATTGCCGCTTTGCTGACTTTTGCGAGTTGATGCGGTACGCCGGCCGAGCCGTGGCGGACGACGATGCAGTCGGGCTGCATCGCGTCGAGGTTCATTGCCGTGTCGAGCAGCGTTTCGCCCTTGCTGACGCTTGATGATGAGACGCTGATGTTGACGGTATCGGCGGAAAGCCGTTTAGCGGCTAGCTCAAAAGATGTTCGTGTTCTTGTGGAAGATTCAAAAAAAAGGTTAATGACGGTTTTACCACGCAGCGTCGGAACTTTCTTTATCTCGCGGTTGGATATCTCACGGAAATTCTCAGCAGTGTCCAGAATGCCGATAATTTCTTCGGCCGATAGGTTCCGAATTCCAAGTAGATCTCTGCGACGGAATGGCTTGATGATTGCGGATTGCGGATTGCGGATTGCGGATTGTTGACTCATCGCTTCCGACCTCTTGCGGTATTTATTGAGGTAACGAAGATCGCAACAAGCTGGTTAGCTTCGTCTAAAAGATTTGCTACGCGATCCAGGCTAACTAATTTCGCATCTACGGCAAATTCAATCCAAAACGATGACTCATCCGCTTCTTCTTCAACAGTACCCATTTTGGCAATGAAATCTGCATTCGATTTGGCCCGGCAAGCCGCTCGATAATTCGCCGGGACGGATGTTCCGGAACGAATGAGTTGTCCACCCACATGACGGCCCAAAAACGTCTTCGGGCAAGTTTCTACTAAATTGATGATTCTCAATGCGAATTCCTTTGTGCGCCTTTTGAGTTCATCCTGCGTCATATTTTAATCCGCAATCCGCAATCCGCGATCCGCAATCTTACGGCCGTTCGAAAATGCCGACCGCTTCTATATCGTCATATTCTTTGAGCATAACCTTTATTATTTCCGTTTGCTTCGTCGGGACGACCTTGCCGATGAAATCGGCCTGGATCGGAAGTTCGCGGTGTTCGCGGCCTCGGTCGATCAGTACGGCGAGCTGAACCTTTTTGGGCCTTCCGAAATCCATAAGCTGGTCGAGGGCTGCGCGGATCGTCCGGCCGGTATAGAGAACGTCGTCGACCAGGACGACCACTTTGCCCTCAATATCAGCGTCAAGCTCGGTTCGGTTGACGATCGGATTTGCACCGACGGTCGACAGATCGTCGCGGTAAAGCGTGATGTCGATGATTCCGTAGTGCGGCCGTATGCCTTCTAGTGCTTCGATCTTATCGACGATCCTTTCGGCAAGCGGCACGCCGCGGCGGCGTATCCCGACTATATAAAGGTCCTGCGCCCCATGATTTTCCTCGACGATCTCCGACGAGAGACGCGAAACCGCACGTTTCATACGCGCGCTGTCCATAATGCGGGATTTTTCGACTAAAGTAATTTCGGATGCCATTTGCAAGCAAATCGTAGCAAAGGTAAGTTCAAAGTTCAAAGTTTGAAAATCGAAGTTTAAAATGATCGGGCGAATCATTTATGATTCCGCCTTTCCAGAATGATTAAAATTTATGACAAATTTATCCGCCCCGCTCTGTTTGCGATGGATGCCGAACGGGTGCATGAAATTGGCGTCGAGTCACTGCGTTTAGGACTTTCATCGAAAGCCGCTCAAAAAGCAGCTGCGACTAGATTTGAAACCACTGTATTCAGCCTGGAAAGGTTCGGCTTGACGTTTAAGAATCCGCTCGGTATTGCTGCCGGATTCGACAAGAACGGCGTCGTGGTCAATCAGCTTGCTGCGCTTGGCTTCGGGTTTGTCGAGATCGGGACCGTGACGTTCGAGCCGCAGAAGGGAAATGAGAAGCCGCGTTTGTTTCGCTTGCCGGAAGATAAGGCGCTTATTAATCGGCTTGGATTTAACAACGATGGTGCGGCAAAGGTCGTTGAAAGATTAAAAAAGATGGATCCGCAATGCGTGCTGGGCGTAAATATCGGTAAAAATAAAGACGTTCCTATCGAAGAAGCGACGGAGAATTACATTAAGAGTTTTGATCTGGCAATTGAAGTTGCGGATTATATTGCGGTAAACATCTCGTCGCCGAACACGCCGAATCTACGCGAGATGCAAAAGGCGCAAAATCTGGAGGAATTGCTCGGGGCGTTGCAGACTAGCAACGCCATCGCGAAAAAACCTCTTCTTGTGAAGATCGCGCCCGATCTTGCGGATGAAGAAATCGAAACGATCGTAGATATGTGCCGGCAGTTCGGGATCGACGGAATAATTGCGACGAATACGACCATTAAACGTGAAGACCTAAAAACCGGGAACGCCGCATTAGACAAGATCGGCGCTGGCGGCCTAAGCGGAAAGCCGCTGCGGCAGATGTCTGATCACGTCATCTCAAAAATACATAAATACTCTAAAGGTAAGCTGCCGATCATCGGTGTCGGCGGCATATTTACCGCACATGACGCTTTTGAAAAAATCGCCGCG
Organism: Pyrinomonadaceae bacterium; assembly: GCA_014379075.1. GTDB lineage: Bacteria > Acidobacteriota > Blastocatellia > Pyrinomonadales > Pyrinomonadaceae > OLB17. The sequence goes on from JACMMN010000163.1 coordinate 2,516, forward strand.
GGTGCGTGTTTACTTCAAGCTTATACCGGGTTCATCTATTCCGGGCCGTCGTTTGCACGGGACGTTAATACTGGGTTGGCGGCGATTGTCCGGCAAAAAGGCTTCAAGAATTTAGATGAGGCAATTGGATCTGATTCCCTGTAGAAAACCCGGCAATGATCGCAGGGCTAAATTGATCAACCTCCTTTTCGAATTTCGTGGGCAAATTCTTAAAACCCTTTTCCACGAAATAAACGAAATAGAAGAGTAACTACACCCGCTGTCAGCCCTTCAAGGTTGACACCGTACGCGTGTAGTCTATAATTATATGTTTTGCCTGTTGTGATGTTTATTGCGGCGGTTTATTCTATAAGGTAATGATCATCGACTTGGGCAATCTGGAAGGTTCTTTGCAATTTGATTTTTCCGTAACGGCCGACGAACTCGATCTGGGTACAGGCGATTTCCGCTTGCTGAGCGATGCGAAAGCAGCCGGTGAAGTTCTGAAACATATTGCCCAAACCGATGTCGTCGGAACTATAAACGCCGATGCGGAGTTTGACTGCACACGCTGCCTTTCGCCGGTCAGGCAGGATTTTGTGGTGGCTTTTGACGTCGCCTATATTACGGAAATTCCGGAAGCAGCGACCGCGGAGATCGAACCCGGCGACCTCGACACGGATTTGCTGGCGGATGAGAGTTTGGACCTGAAAGAAGTAGTTCGCGAACAAATATTGCTGAACCTGCCGGAGCAGATATTTTGTAAGGAAGATTGCAGGGGTTTGTGCCAAAAGTGCGGCGCGAACCGAAATTTGATAAATTGTATTTGTGAAGAAAAAGAGATCGACCCGAGATGGTCGGCTCTGAAGAATTTGAAATAGCCGCAAAAAAGGCTCAAAAAACACAGACATTATCTTTTGCGATTTCTGTGCCTTTTTGCGGCAATTTGTATCAGAGGTTTTTTTATTATGCCGAATCCTAAACGAAGACACTCGCATTCACGTACACGCCAGCGCCGTGCTCATGATGCCCTGAAAACACCGCAATATTATTTGGATAAGGATACGGGCGAAGCAAAAGTTCCGCACCGTATTGACCCAAAGACAGGCATGTACAAGGGGCGTCAGATTATCGATGTCAAAGAATTCGAATAGAGTTTTGAAATTCTCTTAATTTTAAGTTCTAATTCTAATCAATGACTAATCAAAACGCGGGCATCATCGGGATGGGACACGCTTATCCGGAAGGCATTCTAACCAATGCCGATCTGGAAAAGATCGTGGAAACTTCCGATGAGTGGATAACCACGCGCACCGGCATCAAGCAGCGCCGCAAAGCAAGGGCGGACGAATACACGTCTCAATTCGGCTCGCTCGCCGCAAAACAAGCTGTTGAACGCGCCGGGATCGATGTTACCGACATCGAATTGGTAGTTTGCGCGACGACGACCCCCGATCAAATAATGCCTTCGACCGGGGCTTTGATCCAGGCACAGATCGGAGCGGTAAATGCAGCGGGAATGGATGTTTTTGCGGCTTGCTCCGGTTTTTTGTACGGGCTGACGATGGTCGAATCGATGATCCGCACCGGGCAGATAAAATATGCATTGGTGATCGGAGCGGAAGTTCTGACGAAATACGTCGACTACACAGACCGCGGTACCTGCGTGATCTTCGGTGACGGCGCGGGCGCGGCAGTTCTCGGACCGGTTGCCGAGGGTAAAGGAATACTCGCGACAAAGATCCGTTCTGACGGCAGATATGCCGAGCAGCTTTATTCGCCCGGCGGCGGTACGAAACTGGGCACGACGCACAAGACGATAGATAACGGCGATCATTTTTTTAAGATGAAGGGCAATGAGCTTTTCAAAATTGCCGTGCGCTCGATGGCCGATATTTCGGCCGAGATGGTGGTGAAAGCCGGTTACACGGTCGACGATATCGATATGGTCGTTCCGCATCAGGCGAACCAGCGGATCACCGATGCCGTTGCTTCACGGCTCGGCGTGCCTGAAGAAAAGGTTTATTCGAATATCGCGCAGATGGGAAACACCTCGTCTGCGTCGATCCCGATCGCTCTCGATGAGTGCATACAATCGGGCAAGATCAAAGAAGGAAGTCTGGTTTTGCTGACGGCCTTCGGCGGCGGCGTGACTTGGGGCGGAACGGTAATTCGATTTTAGATCGCGGATGTTTGCAGAAGCCCGCGTGTTAACAAGGGCGAAATGTTGCGCTATGCATCCAGTGCCAAAATTCGTCCGGCAATGGTCATTAATCGCCCTAGCTAACGCGCGGGCTTCCGCATTAGAGATAGATGGCTAAATTAGCATTTTTATTTCCCGGACAGGGTAGCCAATCTGTCGGAATGGGAAAAGACCTATTTGATAATTTTCCAGCGGCCCGCGAGGTTTTCAAACAAGCGGACGATGCACTCGGATTTTCGCTTTCGGAAATGTGTTTTTCCGGCGATGAGGCCGATTTGCAGTTGACGGCGAATACGCAGCCTGCGATTCTGACAGCGTCGGTCGCGGCGTTCCGGGCAATGGAGTCGGAAGGTTTTGGGAAATCGCATTTTGTGGCGGGACATAGTCTCGGTGAATATTCGGCTTTGGTTGCCGCAGGCGTTTTGGATTTTGCTGATGCGGTAAGAACTGTGCGAAAACGCGGGACCTATATGCAGGAAGCCGTCCCGGTCGGGACGGGAGCAATGGCTGCGATCCTCGGATCGGATGTCGAAACGGTAGAAGCGGTGTGCGGCGAAGCGGCTCAAGGACAAATTTGCAGCCCGGCCAATATCAATTCACCTTCGCAGGTCGTAATTGCCGGAAATGCCGAAGCGGTTGATCGTGCATGTGAACTGCTGAAGGATCGTGGAGCGAAAAGGGCGATAAAATTGAATGTTTCCGCACCGTTTCACTGCGCATTGATGATGCCGGCCCAGGAAAAATTGGCGGCAGATTTGCGAGAGTTAGAATACAGGAATTTTGGTTCTCCGATCGTGCATAACTTTAGTGCGGCAGCAAACGACGATTCTTCGCAAGTTTGCGATGCCTTGACGCAACAGGTTTCATCGCCGGTTTTGTGGCTGCAAACGGTTCGGTTTTTGATCGAAAAAGGCGTTACCGATTTTGTCGAGGTTGGTCCCGGAAAAGTTTTGTCAGGTTTAGTTAGACAGATCGACCGCGATGTTCGCGGTTCGAACGTAGATAATACGGAGAGTTTAAGAAATACATTACAATCGCAATAAACAGGAGAGAATATGTCAGAAGTTCAAGATAAAATTAAACAGATCATTGTTGATGAATTAGGTGTCGATGAAGCGGAAGTTACGGAAAATGCGCGGTTTATCGAAGATCTGGGTGCGGATTCGCTCGATCTGGTCGAACTCGTGATGCGTTTCGAAGAGGAATTCGACATCGAAATTCCCGACGAAGACGCTGAAAAGATCCAGGCTGTCCGGGATGCGTACGCTTACGTCGAACAGCACAAAGCAGCGTAGGTAGTGATCGGTGGGCAGTGGACAGTAGTCAGAAGAGCGTCAAGTTTTGCACTCCTCAAACTAACCAAACTGTCCAACTACTCACCGGCCACTCACCACTGAACAAATATGAAACGTCGAGTAGTAGTAACAGGCCTCGGGTTGGTAACGGCGTGCGGAAACGACGTGCCGACGACTTGGGCCGCCATGATGAACGGTGCTAACGGCGCCGATTACATCAAAAAGTTCGATCCGGAAAAGTTTTCGGTCCAATTTGCATGCGAAGTAAAGGATTTCGATCCGCTTAGCTTTCTCGATAAAAAAGAAGCGAGGCGGATGGGCGCTTTTACGCATTTCGCGCTCGCGGCGGCTGATGAAGCTGTTAAGGACAGCGGCTTGGTCATCGATTCTTCGAATGACGAAATGGTCGGGACTTACATAAGTTCGGGCATCGGCGACTTCTGGGCGATCGAAAGAGAGCATGAAAAATTGCTGAATTCCGGGCCGGACCGCGTTTCGCCGTTCTTTATCGTTTCGGCGATCGTTAATTTGGCTTCCGGAAATGTCTCCATCCGTCACGGTGCAAAAGGCCCGAATTCGGCGACGGCCACAGCGTGTTCTGCTGGTGCTCACGCTATCGGCGACAGTTTTCGTCTGATCGAACGCGGCGATGCCGATGCGATGATCTGCGGCGGCGCGGAGAGTGCGATCACGCCGATGTCGGTTGCCGGATTTGCTTCGATGCGCGCGCTCTCGACTCGTAACGACGATCCGAAACGTGCTTCGAGGCCGTTCGATCTGGAACGCGATGGTTTTGTCATCGGCGAAGGTTCCGGCATTTTGATCCTCGAGGAGCTCGAATTTGCAAAGGCCCGCGGCGCACGAATTTACGCCGAGATCGCCGGTTACGGCATGAGCGGGGACGCCTTTCACGTTACGATGCCCGACGAAACCGGTTCCGGCGCGATCCGCGTAATGCAGCGGGCGATCAAGGATGCGGGAATCACGCCCGAACAGATCGGCTATATCAACGCTCACGGAACCTCGACGCCTTATAACGATAAATTCGAGACCCTCGCGATCAAGAAGGTTTTTGGCGATCACTCGAAAAACCTGCCGGTTAGCTCGACTAAATCGATGACGGGCCACGCCCTCGGAGCCGCCGGCGGTATTGAGGCAGTTTTCTCGGTACTCGCGATGCATGAAAATAAACTGCCGCCAACGATCAATTACGAATTTCCCGATCCGGACTGTGATCTCGACTACATCCCGAATGTCGCCCGCGAAGCAAAGGTCGATTGTGTATTGTCGAATAGTTTCGGCTTTGGCGGGACGAATGCTTGTTTAATTTTTAAGCGTTACGAAGAATAAATAAAAGCGTTTTAGGTATTGAGCCTGAAACGCTTTTGTCGTAATGTTAAAATGAATGGCTATTCATTTTTAATATTTATCGATATGAAAATCATTGTTTTAATGAAGCAGGTTGCCAATAAGGATGCGGTTTTGCGCATCGGCGCCGACGAAAAATGGATCAACGAAAACGACATTGCCCACCAGACGAATGAATCCGACGGTTATGCTTTAGAGGAAGCTCTTCGGATGAAAGAAGCGAAAGGCGAAGGCGAGGTCGTCGTTTGTTCGCTAGGGCCACAGAGTGCGAAAACTGTTATCAAAGACGCTCTGGCACGCGGTGCCGACCGGGCGATCCATGTGGTCGCCGAAGATTCAAAGACGCTTTCGCCTTATCAAATTGCAAACGCTATCGCCGACGCCATTCGCGAAGAAAACGCGGATATGGTTTTCAGCGGATTGCAGTCGGACGACGCGAGCTACGGGCAAACAGGTGTGATTCTTGCTGAACTTCTGGGAATTCCGCATGCGACGCTGGTGATCGAGGTCGACCGTTCGAAGCTCGAAGGCAGTGTCAGGATAAAACGCGAACTCGAAAGCGGCTGGTATCAATGGTTTAATTACAAGCTCCCGGCACTTCTGACGATACAATCCGGCATTTCGCAGATCCGCTACGCTTCGCTGAAAGGTATTATGGCGGCAAAGAAAAAAGAAATTAGAGACGTAACGCTTCCGCTCGAAAATTTTGCCTCGGCGCAAAAGATCGAAAAAGTTTATATGCCGCTCAAAACGAAGCAAACGCAAATGCTCGGAAACGGAGATGCTAAGGCCGGTGCGGTCGAATTGGTTGAGAAATTGAAGACGGAAATACGCGTTCTCTAGTAAATCTCAAAAGCAACGCTCGATTACCCGTTTACGATTTACAAATTTATGATCTTAGTTTTCATCGAACACAAGAATTGCGTCTTAAATAAAACCTCGCTCGAAGCGATCGCGGCGGCGCAGAGCATCGGCAAAGATCTGGGCCTGAAGGTTTCGGCCGTTATCCCGTGCGATAAGGATTGCGCTCTTGCACAGGAAATAGCTCAATACGATATCGAAAAAGTCATCGTTGCGAAGAACGAAAAGCTCGGCACCTACACGCCCGATGCTTACGCCGACGCCTGGGAACAGGTCATCAAGGCGACGGAACCGCAGTATATCGTGATGTCGCACACCTATCAGGTACGCGATTTTGCGCCCAAGGTAGCCGCACGTTTGGGACGGGAAGTGGTCGGAGATGTTATCCGTTACAGCGCGGACGGCGGCAGACTTGAGCTGACACGCCGGATATTCCTCGGGAAATTGGATGCGGACGTAACGATCGGCGGCGATGCTCCATATTTCATTACATTTCAATCAGGAGCGTTTCGCGGCGACAGTGCGGCAGAGGGAAGCGCGGCAGTCGAGACTATGGATGTGCAGGTCGGCGATATCCGCATGACGGCGGAGGATCCTTTTCAGGAAGCAAAAGCGACAGTCGATCTTTCCAAATCGCAGATCATCGTCGCGGTCGGCCGGGGTATCAAATCACAGGAAAACATTGCACTCGCCCAGCAGCTTGCGGATGCTCTCGGTGCCGACCTGGCGGCTTCGCGTCCGATCTGCGACGCCGAATGGCTGCCTATTGATCGTCAGATAGGCTCCAGCGGCCAGACCGTCGCCCCGAAGGTCTATATCGCGCTTGGCATCTCCGGCGCGATCCAGCACATCGTCGGTATGAAAAATGCCAACACGATCATCGCCATCAACAAAGACGCCGAGGCCCCGATCTTCGACATTGCTGATTATGGGATCGTCGGAGACCTGTTCGATGCCGTTCCGGTGATGATCGAGGAAATTAAAAAGGCCAAAGGGTGATGGCGGCGGACAATTTGATACAGAAAAATGCGAGGATGTTCGTCCCCGCATTTTTTCTTTCGAAGTACTCGGTTAAACCGATAGACTATCGTATTCCTTTTTGATCACGCCGTAACATCTGCATGCAGCTTTTTCCAGTCCGGGTCCGTCGATCACGGTGACGTGGCCACGACTATACTTTATCAATCCCCGTTCCTGCAGAATTTTGGCGGCTTTGTTCACTGCTTCGCGCCGCACGCCGAGCATATTCGACAAAAATTCCTGGGTGATCGCAAAATCTTCCGCGTGCATCCGGTCATGCGTCATCATCAGCCAGCGGGCGAGCCTCTCGTCGATCGGATGATACCGGTTGCAGGCCGCAGATTGCGCGACCTGCGTGAAAAGGGAATGCATATAACGGAGAATCAGGCGCGGCAGTTCGCTGCCGTTGCTGCTCACTTCAAGAAAATCCTCGGTCGCCATTCTATAGGCAAATCCGGAACCCTGCACGACGGCGCAATTGCTCGAGATCTGAACTCCCATAAAGACCGGAAGTCCGGCCATTCCTTCGTTTCCGACTATGCCCACTTCTAAATTGTAGTCGTCGCCAACCGTCGCGAGAAGCGAAATGATGCCTTTTTCGGGGAAATAGACGTGGCGGATAGGTTCACCCGGCTGATAAATGTTCTTATCATAAACGAGATCTACCCGTTCCATTCTCGGAAAAAGTTTTTGAAATTGATTTTTGGGTAACGCGGCAAGCAGCCGGTTGTTCGGTATTGGCGTTTCGGCCATTGGAAGCCTCCTCTATTGTGTCCGGTTGTAAAAACAACAGACGGCATAAGAAGAGGTTGATTAGACCGGTCCCGGTGTCGAATGGTGAATTAATAAAGATCAGGTACGGCTAAATTGCCGCTAAGATAGGATTATAACACATTGCGGCAAGTTTCGCAGGATCAGCCAAACGTCCGCGACATACCGCGCCCGAGAAGACGATTATATTCATTGTTAACGATCTCGTAACATTCGCAGGCGGCGGCCTCGAGCCCCTGCCGGTCAACTATCGTGATCGTTCCCCGAGTATTCTTAATCAGCCCTTTTTCGGCAAGTTTTTTTGCGGCGAGGGTAACGCCTTCGCGGCGCACTCCGAGCATGTTTGAGATGAGGTCGTGGGTCATCACCAAAGTGTTCGAATTCAAACGGTCGTGACTCAAAAGCAGCCATCGGCAAAGCTGCTCTTCGACCTCGTGCAGGCGGTTGCACACAGCCGTTTGAGAGATCTGCGTCATCAAAGCCTGGGTGTAGCGAAGGAGAAGTTCCTGAAAGCGGCCGCCGTGGGCAAATTCTTCTTTCATATCCGCTGCCTTCATTCTGACCGCGTCGCCCGCGCTCTGTATTACCGCCCTGCTCGTCGTCGTTTCGCCGCCCAAAAAAAGCGAAACACCGAGAATTCCGTCATTACCGATAATGCCTATCTCCGCAGTTCCGCCGTTTTCCATTAAATAAAGCATCGAAACGACTGCGGTGGTAGGAAAATAGGCATAATTGAACTTATCGCCCGATTCATATAGGACTTCACCCAGCGGAAACGAAACAGGCTCTAATTTGGATGCGACGCGCTTCAAATCCGCTTGGTCGAGCGAGCCAAGCAGGTGATTTTGATCCGCATTATTTACACCGGACGACGTGGGCATAATTTAACCTGTCGGAATGGAAAGTTTAGCTCCGAAAAAAAAATGCGATCTCGGTTAAAAATTCGTCGACACTTATTATGATAACATAAAATAAATTTTTGAATGTGCGATAACACACATTACGGAAAATTATTTGCCGGCGGATGCAATAAGCGATTTTGTGTACAACCGTACTACTTCCGCCTATCATAGTCAACAATAAAAACAGGCGCTTTAGAGAATTTGCCGCGAGACTTGCAATACGCCCCGAAATGATTTGTTGCGCTGATCTCCGCAATAAGCGGCCGCATCGAATGTGCGGTAACAGACTGACGCGGCGATCTTTACGTCGTAACATCAACACTATTGAATTGCTAAATAATTGATTCACCTGAAGACGATACTGAGTTGGTTGAACTCCGGCTCGGACAAGCCGGGTGAATCCTGACGATAGCGGGGAACTTGAAGGGCGGTAACTCTAGACTGCCCTTCCTTTTTTTAACCGGGATTAATCACATCCTGATGATTCGATCTGTAGATTTATTTTTAAAACGGATCTGAAAAAAGAACGAGCAAGGGGAAGGTCTAAAAAGAGCCTGAAAAATCAAATTTTCAGGCTCTTTTTGGGAATGTCCGTTAGCCGCCGTCACAAATGCGGCGGGCTTCATTGCATGCCGGCGGTTCTGTCCATGCTGTTCGTTTTGGCCAGAACCTCGTCGAGCTTCTCGTAGCCTTCGCTTACGCCGCGTTCCATGCCCGATTGGACCATGCCGTCCCGATCCTCCACCGAAAAGAAAACCGATTGGTGGACTAACCTCGAACGGCCGCCCGGAAGCTCCTCGAACATCGTTTTGCCCATAATGACGTGGCCGCGTTCCGGAAGCCCGTCAAATTCGAAAGTGCCGATGATACGCTCGGGTGCGAGCACCTCGTGATAAACGCCAAAAAATCGATAGCTGTGCCCGCCGCGTTTATGCGTAAATTCGAACGAGCCTTCATCTCTCGCATCGAGCTTTTGTATCGACATTTCAAGGTCTTTCGGCCCCACCCATTGAATGTATTGGTCGGGATCGATGTGGGCCTTGAACACAAGCTCACGCGGAGCGTCGAATTCGCGGGTGATAGTTAGTTCCTGTTTGCCCGGTTCCGCAGTTACCGTAGTTTTATTTGCCATTATTTTTCTCCTTTTTTTGTTTTTCTATTTCCAGCAGTCTATCGAGTGCTTGATATTGATAGTCCAAATTCAACGCGAATTGATGTACCCATTTTTCAAGCTCGCGCATCGGTTCGGGATTGATAAAATAGATCCGCTTCTGCGCCCGCTTTTCGACACGCACCAATTTCGCCTCTCTCAGCACCTTCAAATGCTGCGATATTGCTGGGGGGCTGGTCTTGAACCTGCCGTAAATTTCCGTGGCAGAGAGGTTTCCGCTCGCCGAAAGCATTTCAAGAATAGTGCGTCTGGTCGGTTCGGCAAGTGCGGTGAAGGTGTCCATGCGATATATAATAAAGTAGTGGCTTAATTAAGTCAAGACTAAAATACGCAGGCGAAGGTTTTCTTGCAAAATATAAACGATCGTCACATGCTGCGCAGATCTACACCCTTAGCGAGCCGCGGAATGCCCTGGCACCATAGTAAGATTCGGCACCGTTGTGATACACGAAGACACGGCCGAAGCGGTAGTCGCCAAATATGGCTCCGCCGAGTTTTCTGATCTCGGATGGTGTTTCGATCCAGCTC
>JACMMN010000164.1 GCA_014379075.1 Pyrinomonadaceae bacterium
CCAGGTCGAGCGTCTTCGCTTCGTCAAATTTGCCGGCAACAAGCAAAACCGCATTGTCGGGCTGATAATACCTGCGATAAAAAGCATGCAAACGGTCAATCGGCACATTCTCGACATCCGAGCGTGCACCGATCACGGTTTTTCCGTAATTATGCCATTGGTATGCTGTCGCCAATGTTTTTTGAAAAACAACGCCGAAAGGATTGTTTTCGCCGGATTCCATTTCATTGCGGACAACCGAGAATTCGCTTTCCAAATCCTTTTTCGCGATGTAAGAATTGATCATCCGGTCGGCCTCGAGATCAAGCGCCCAATTAAGATTTTCGTCGCTTGCCGCAAATGTTTCAAAATAGTTCGTGCGGTCGAACGAAGTCGTGCCGTTTGGACGAGTTCCGTGCGAGGTCAATTCGGCGGGAATGTTCGGATGTCTCGGTGTGCCTTTGAAAACCAGATGCTCGAGCAGATGCGCCATGCCTGTTTCGCCGTAATTTTCATGCCGCGAGCCGACCAAATATGTAATATTGACCGTGATCTTCTGTTTGGTCTGATCGGGGAAAAGTAAAACCTTTAAACCGTTCGGCAAGCCGTATTCTGTAATGCCTTCAACGCTTGTTACCCTCGTGATGCCTTCCGGTATTTTGACCGGAGGCGGCGAAGTTTGAGCAAACGTATAGGGCAGCGAACCGCTTATCAGAGATATAACAAAAGTAGTCGAAAGCAGGACCTTTGAAAAACGCATTGATCGCATAGAGCCTCCTAAATTAGTCAGGTAAAGTGGAATGATATTCAATTAACGCTTTAGTCACCACAATGTTGCCTCTTAACAAAATTTTTTTAAAGCGGTTCCGCCAAAAAGAGCTTCAAAATCTCATTGTCCGGCGGCATTTCGATCAAACGCTCAAATTCGAACCCGATTTTATCTAGCAGCCTTCCCGAACTTTCATTATTCTGCGTGGTGATCGCCAGAACTCGTTCAAACTTCAAAACGTCGCGGCCATATTCCATCACGCCGCGAGCCGCTTCGACTGCATAACCTTTGCCGCCGAATTGGGGAAGAAACGCGAAGCCGATGTCGGGATCAGGCAAGGTATCGCGTTTCACAAACCCGCAAAGCCCGATCGGCGTCGAGCTTTCCTTCAATTCGACAAGATATAAACTATGTCCGTTATCCTCATAGCTTTTTGTAAATCGTGTCTGAATGTAATTCCGGGCTTCTTCCAAAGTCCGCACACCACGGTCGCCGATAAACTCTATAAACGAAGGCTGATTCAGCAGATCGAGAACGAATTCAGCATCCCTTTCCTTAACAAGTCGAAGTATCAGACGTTCGGTTTCCAGAATTTTCACAAGTTTTCGATTCGCTAAACGAAAAGATCTCAGTAGATTGCTGTTTCTCATTTTCGTTCATTTAATTCGTGTCGATTTTTGAACGAAATGTGTTGTATCGGTTTCAACTATCAAAGGCAGGCTCAAAATATCTGGGAATTTTAAGCTCCGATCCGTTTTCGGCGACAAGGCGCTGAAGATTCTCATAATCTTTCTGAAAGCTGTCGGCGTCCTGAATTACCATTGCGGCCTTACCGTTCACTGTCAAGACAATAGGTTGTCCCGTCTTCTTCATCTGAAGCATGAATTTCGAGCTGTCCCTTTTGAAAACGCTGAGGCTTTGAATGTCGCGCGTAAGTTTCATGAAAACATATTGCCATTTATTGCTTAATTCAGTGCGAATTTAGCAATCAAGTTTACAATCGCCGCCTTCGCTGCACTCCACCAAGTCTTTAAAAATGGAATCTGAAGAAGGTCGCTGTCATTGTCTATTTGGTTCAAAAACCAATTTATCGTACCGTCCCACACATTGATATTACCAGGAGGTAATAGTCTCCATTGAAGCTGTTCCAGTGTCCAATTGGATTTAATACTGTTTGTCAGCATGGAACAACAAACCCAATTTGCTTCTTCGTCGATACCGCCTCTTGTCACAGGCTGAATATGATCAATGGTTGGAAATAACTCCCAACAGGCAAAATGGCCTTCCGTAATTTTACCGTTTTTATGATATGGAAAATCTAATGGTAAGTAATGAGATAAAATTCGTAATGTCGGTGGATATACCAACCGCGTTCCGCGATAGCGGTCAATAACTCCATCGCGAAAAAAGATTCTTGTCATTATCCGGGGCGTATAGCTTCTTCCGGATTTCGCGAGTGGTGAAAACGGGTAACTGGTTCGAATCAAAGAGGCTGCCTCATCAAGGTTAGCCGAAGTTATGAGATTGCACGCTTGGAGAATTACGGAACTATAGTCGTTACTGTTCAAGTGAGTCCTCGGCTTTCCTTTAACATATTACCGCGCTGACGCGTATTCATTTCAACCGTTTGCTCATCCAATCCGGATCGCGGCGGTAGTCAAGAACAGCATAAATACGGATTTCATTTTCTTCTACAAGGTAGAAAATTGAACAGGGAAACGTCGAAGCAATCATGCGATTTTTTCCTAGGTGTTTTGCATGAATTCCGGCATAAATTTGGAGCGATTCTATGTCTCCGTAAATTGATCTGATAAAGTAAGAGCCCAAGCCCGATTCCCGGTTTTCGTAGAACCAATAACTGTCGACCAAATCGTATTGAGCCGGCGTAAGAATCCTGATCTTCATTTTGCCCGGTCTATCGTCCTACGCCGAATTTCAGCCTTGGCATCTTCCCAGTCTATGAAGCCGATTTCGCCTTTAGCAAGTGCTCGTTCGCGTTCTTTGAGTACGTCTCGATGCCAATCGGGAGACTCGATCTCCTCAGGCCTTCGCGACATTGCCTTCCAAAGTTCTTCCATTAGCTCGACCCTTTGGCTTGGTGTCATTTCCTCGATAGTTGGAATTGTTTGAACTCTCATATCCAAATTATAGCGCACTACGCAACCGCTTTTTCACCCGATTCGGTTTGCTGGCGGGCGTGGTATGACGATCTGGTCAGCGGTGACGATTCGACATGTTTGAAGCCCATGGCCATGCCGATCGCCTTCCATTCGGCGAATTCTTCGGGGGTGACGTAGCGTTCGACGGGCAGGCGTTTTTCGTAGGGCTGGAGGTATTGGCCGATGGTCATGATGTCGCACGAAACCGAACGCAGATCCTTCATTAGTTCTACGACTTCCTCGAATGTTTCGCCGAGGCCGGCCATAATGCCGCTTTTTGTTTTCATCAGCGGTTGCTGGGTATCGCGCCAGTGCGCGGAACGTTCGAGAAGCTCAAGCGTCTGCATGTATTTCGCATCCGGACGGACGCGTCGGTAGAGGCGGGCGATGGTTTCGGTGTTGTGGTTGAGAACGTCCGGGCGGGCACGCAGGACGTTATTCAACGCGGCTTCATCGCCGTTAAAATCGGGTATCAGAACCTCAACCTTGCACGATGGATTCATCTCCCGGACTTTGATTATTGTTTCGGCCCAATGCATCGAACCGCCGTCGGGCAGATCGTCGCGATTAACGGAAGTGATAACCGCGTGGGCGAGATCGAGATGCATCACGGCCTCGCCGACGTGAGTCGGTTCCATCGGATCGAGATCCATCGGCTTGCCTTTGTTTACCGCGCAAAAGCCGCAGTGCCGAGTGCATGTATCGCCGCCAAGCATAAATGTCGCGGTCTTGTCGGTCCAGCATTCGAAGATGTTTGGGCATTTCGCTTCCTGGCAGACGGTGTGCAGATTCAGGCCGTCGATCAGCTCGAGCACGGCATTCTGGTTCTTCGGGTCGCCAAGCTTTATCTTCAGCCAATCCGGTTTCGGCAGGCGTTCACGCTTCTTTTTAACAAAATTTTGTATTAGGACTGTTTCTTCGATCATAAAATTTATACCAATATTCTAACACCTGAGCCGCCAAAATTCATTTGACAAAGCTATCTTAGTACGGACGTATTCCGCAAAATAGCGCTTGACACAATATATCGGGTTACGATAACTTGATTTTAGTTCTTTAACCGCTTTCGTAAATCGAAAGCACTAGACAGTGGCGATTTAAGGCAACTTGCTCCACTAAAAAAACTGCTAAACACTGCCGGAGAATTTTTTCAAGACTCCCGTGCTTTTATTAGCACGGGAGTTTTTTTGTATTTAGGATAACAGCAGTGTAAGAGCCCACCCGCTACCGCAGGTGGTACTGACAGGAATCATATGAGCGATCTAGGATTTGCAACACAGCTTGTTCACGCCGGGGAAAGGCGGGCCGCACCGGGCGGCGTTCCGGCTTCGACACCGATCTATGCTTCATCCTCATTTATTTATCAGACGATGGAAGAGGTCGACCGGATCGTCGATGGCGAGGTTTCCGATTTTGTTTACAGCCGTTACGGAAATCCGACGGTCGCGGCATTTGAAGACGCAATGGCGAGGATCGAGAACGGGAAATTCGCGGTTGCATTCGGCTCGGGGATGGCAGCACTTCATGCGGCTTTGCTCGGCTGCGACCTAACGCCGGGAGCGGTTGTTATCGCTTCGAAGGATCTTTACGGTGCGACATTCGATCTGCTTTATACGATTTTCGGTTCGCTAGGCGTAAGAACTGTAACTGCGGATTTCGGCGATTTGGACGAATTACATAAAAAAGCAGATGCATTAA
>JACMMN010000017.1 GCA_014379075.1 Pyrinomonadaceae bacterium
CCTTATGGCCGCTGCGAGGTAAATACTGGAAATCGCTTTAATAATAATCGGCAGCCTTACGATCGCCGCCACCGCGATTCCTATTGTACGAGGGGAAGCCTGGTGGATCAGGGTACTTGATTTTCCGCGCCTTCAGGTAACTTTTGTGGCTGCCCTCACGTTAGCTGCGTACATTTTTTTTGTTAGGGACCTCTCTGTAAAGGAGATCGGTTTCCTGTTTTTACTGGCAGCATGTTTGCTTTACCAGGGGTACATGATGTTTCCGTACACGCCGTTTGCCCGCAAGCAGGTACAGCAAAGCACTAATTCGAAAGCGGAATCGAGTTTCAGCCTATTGTTTGCCAACGTACTTGAGAGCAACCGCGACTCGGAGCGGTTGAAACAGATAATCAGGCAAGCGGATCCCGACATTCTCCTTACCGTAGAGACGAACAGGTGGTGGCAGGGCCAGCTTTCGGAATACGAAGCGGCATACCCTTACACCGTTCTTCAGGCGCAGGAAAATACATATGGCATGCTTTTCTATTCGAAGCTCGAATTAATTGATCCGCAGGTAAAATTCCTTCTCGATGACGAGATCCCGTCGATTCACACACGGGTTAGGCTCCGCTCAGGTAAAGAGATCGAGCTACGCTGTCTGCATCCGAAACCTCCGTTTCCGACCGAAGACACAAGCTCGACGAACCGTGACGCCGAGATCCTTATCGTCGGTAAGGAGAACAAAGAGAATCCTTCTCCATTCGTTGTTATGGGCGACCTGAACGACGTTGCGTGGTCGCATACGAACTATTTGTTCCAGGACATCAGCGGCCTGCTTGATCCCCGTGTGGGGCGCGGATTTTACAACACCTTTCACGCCAAATTCCCATTTCTCAGGCTTCCGCTCGACCACTTCTTTCATTCGAAACACTTTCGTCTGGTCGATTTCCGGCGTTTGGCGTATTTCGGATCCGATCATTTTCCGGTGTACATAAAGCTGAGTTACGAAGCAGAAGCCGCCACAGAGCAAGAAGAACTGCATGCCGATTCGGCGCAGAAGGAAGAGGCAGGCAATAAGATAGACAAAGCGGGTTGATCTGGTTAATGGTCGAACGCGGGCCGACCCCTCCGTTCCCGACAACTAACCGCAACCGAGCAGATCGTTGAGCTCGTCCAAATTTGGCAGCGAAGTTCGGGCCCCGACGGCCCGGCATTTTAGAGCGGCGACCGCGTTCGCCATTTTTGCGGATTCTTCGACGGTTTTTCCGTTCAGCAATCCAAATAGCAGTCCAGTGCGATAAGCATCACCGGCACCCGTCGTATCCTTGCAGCCATTCGGAACCGAGAAGCCGTTTGTCTCGACAAAAGTATCGTCAGACAGCAGAAGCGACCCTGAACCACCGAGCGTAACTCCGGCTACCCGACAGCCGAAACGGGAATGGATCTCCATGAGAGCCGCTCTTTTATCTGCAATGCCGAGAAATTTTTGCGGAAATTCTGCTGAGGCGATCATTACATCGACATACGGCAAAACGTCTTCCACACCATCGAAAACGTTATCGATGTCGATAGAAACTATCACCCCGTCCGCCTTGGCACGTTTCGCCATTTGCAGGCAAGCCCCGGCGTCGTGCGGAGTGAAATGCAGAGCCTTTCCAAGCACCGCTGCTTCGAGCGGCGCGTCCGATTCGTTATATGCCAGTTTCGTGTCACGATGCCATATGACCGTCCGCTCACCGTTTCGCACGTCGATAATAATGAATGCGATCTGCGTCCGGGCACCTGCGATCCTTTCGGCAAATCGAACGTCCACACCCTCATCTACAAGGCTTTGAATGCCAAAATCTCCAGCCGCATCCGTGCCGAAACGTCCCGCGTAGGCAGTCTTTAAACCGAGACGCTGGAGGCCGGCCATGGTCGTCGCCACCTCACCGCCGGCCGCCTGTACATAATCATTTAGCTCGATCTTCGAATTGAAATCGGGATATTCAGGAACCTGGATCAGGAAGTCAACCGCATTCGTTCCGAATCCGACGACGTCAAAATCTTTGTTCTGCTTAAGTTTGAAGGGAAATTGCATTTTTATTTGCGAGAACCGCACGAGACAGCTAGGGTTCTGACTCTACTCTTGCCACCGGTTTAAATAAAAGTTAGATTGATTAATATACAGAATGCGGCCAGCTTTAAGGCCTTACGCAATTTAATTTAAAAGATTTCCGGAGAAATGCAAAAATGCCTACATCGAAATGTCCCGAATGCACCGAAGAAATTTATGTAGACGCCGACACAGAGCAGGGCGATAAAATTACCTGTGACGAATGCGGTTCCAAGCTGGTCGTGGTGGGCCTTGATCCGATCGAAGTGGATATCGTTGAAGAAGCCGAAATAGATGACTATGCCGAGAAGGACGATTTTGAATCAGTCGATTATGAGGACGATCGGTACTGACCGCATTTCGATTTACCGGTCCAGCTTGTAGCCCGGACGATTTTGTTTTACCACAAGCCCTGATCTCGACTCGATCCGTACGGTATGAAATTTCTCGTCCGTGCGATTTTCCCGGCTCGGATAAAACGCCAACACGTAAGACGCCGTGATCTCTTCCGCCAATGCGGCAAAAAGCGGCTCAAAGCTCTTCTGATTGGCGTAAAAACTCTTTCCGCCCGTTTTTTCGATCAAGCCGCTAGCTTCAAGCGGTGTCAGAAGCGGCTTTTGTCCCCCCAACAGGCGTGAATACGAAGGCAGAATCACCGTGTAAACGCTTGTTTCATTTAAATTAGCTCGTTCTATGACCGTCTCCGGCGAGACGACGTCTCCGACCGGAAAACCATCCGTGATCAGTATGACCGAGCGCTTGGGAAAGCGGCCCTTTATTATCTTCGGAGATTTTTTGTCGAGCATCCGGATAGCGTCGTCGACCGCATCATAGGCATGGGTGGAAAGGCCCTGCTGATCGCGCATCAGCCGTGTAAACGATTTTTCCAGCTTGTCCGGGCGATTTGTGAACGATTGCACGGTTTTAACCTCCATTGCAAAAGTCATCACCGCAAAATATGAATTATAGTCCGCCAGACGGGCTACAAAACTCTGCATAGCGGCTCTCAATTTTTCGAGCTCTTCGGGTGTCATGCTGCCCGAAACATCCAACGCAAAAACAACCGACAAAGGCCGGCCTTCGTTCTGTTTCTTTATCGGCTGAAAAAATTCGATCCTTTGCTCGACGCC
>JACMMN010000165.1 GCA_014379075.1 Pyrinomonadaceae bacterium
CAAGATGAACGCGTAACGCCCGTCTTTCCCTACCAAGCAAAACTTGAAAATCGCCGCGTGCCTGCGCGGCTTTGACCACACCGAATGTGTATTTCTGGCCCGGGACAGGCATATCGGTCTCGTCATCCGAGGTAATTTGAAGAAAGACACCGTTATTCGCTCCACCCTTGTAGGCCTGTCCGGTAGAATGCAGAAATCGCGGGCCGAAACCAAGACAAGTCGCGACGCCGTATTCCATCAAAACCTGCGACCGTAATTCCTGCAGCGTCTGCTCGTTCTCCGCATTCATTTGAACATATGCGAGGATCGCAAAATAATCGTTTTCTTCCAAGTTCCACAAATGAGCTTCCAGATAATTTGCGAGCGTCTTTTCATCGATAACGTCAGTCAGTTCTTTTGCATAGGCATCGCTTGAAAAAAGACTGATTCCGTTCTCTTCAAAAAACGGCATTTCATCGGGCAATGAGCCGGTACTCTCGTATTCGTCGGTGATCTTTCGGGCCTCGATCTTTGCGGATTCAACGTCCGGCTGGTTAAAAGGGTTGATTCCCATGATCGACCCCGTAACGGCGGTCGCAAATTCCCAGCGGAAAAATTCCTTACCGATCGAATAAATATTTTCGAGCTCTATGGATATGACCGGATGTCCCGAGTCTTCGATATCTTTCAAATCTGCAATTACGTCCTCGTCGATCTCTGTTCCTTTGACCGTGAAATGAACAAACACGCGGTCATTTCCGTAAGCATCGGCCGCCTGCATAGTTTCGCGGTCCACCGGAATGATCGAAACGCCGTTTTTTCCGGTAGATTCGGCAATCAATTGCTCGAGCCAAGTACCGAGATCATGAATTTCGGGGGAGGTGAAGATGGTCAATTTATCGCGGCCGTCCCTATGACAAACGGCGAGGATCTCACCCAGGATCGCGCCCGGATTTTCCGCCCGGTTAGTAGATTTGCACAGGCTTACCATTTCGCCCGCATTATTAAGGAATTTTTCAACATCAAGGCCCATAGCCGATGCAGCGGTCAGGCCAAAAGCCGAGAGAGCCGAAAATCTGCCGCCGATCTCCGGATTTCCGTAGAAAATATGGCGGAAATTATCCTTCTCGGCGACCTTCTGCATTTTCGATCCCGGATCGGTAATCGCTATAAATTGTTTCCCGGCATGTTCCGCTCCCACGGCTTGCGAGACACGGTCAAAAAAATACTGTTTGAAGCAGTTGGGTTCCAATGTCGAGCCGCTTTTGCTGGCGACTATAAAAAGCGTTTTTTTGAGGTCTATTTTGCTTTCGATCGCCTGGATGTGAGCGGGAACCGTGGAATCGAGAATGTGGAAATTCTCTTTGCCGAATGTCATCGCCAGCACTTCAGGGCAAAGAGACGAACCGCCCATTCCCATCAGCAAAATATCGCTGAAACCGGCCGTTTCAATGTCTTGGCGAAGATCGCGATATTTCTGCAGGTCCGACAATTCAACGGAAACCACGTCAAGCCATCCAAGCCATTTTGCCTCGTCGTCGTTTGTCCAGAGGCTTGCGTCCTTTTCCCAAATGCGGGAAATTCGCTTTTCGTCGATAGTTCTTTGCGTTTCGGCACGAAATGCCTGCTTCAGCTTCTCCGGCAGCGTGTAGGTCATTAAATTTGGCATCACGTTAATTTATCACACCGTCTTTCTACGCAAAAGCATAATCGTTATGGAGTTAACTTGAAACTTTGTTAATATTCCCCGTATGAAAAAATCGCTCGCAGCTTTAGCATTTATATTCGCGTTAAATTTGGCCGGGGTTTCTCAGAGGTGCCTAGAAACCGCAGCGGAAATCAAACCTCGGATATCTGAATCGACGTTCAGGACCTATGAAACAAAATTTGCCGAAGCCCGTGCACAGTTCGATAAAATGCCGAATGACGCCGACGCGATAATTTGGTTGGGAAGGCGAACCGGCTATCTCGGTAATTATAAGGAGTCGATAAGAATTTTTACAAAAGGAATAGAAAAATTTTCGGATGACGCACGATTTTATCGCCATCGCGGGCATCGGCTTATCACACTCCGCTGTTTCGACGACGCCATCAGTGATTTTGAATTGGCCGTAAAGCTGATTAAAGGCAAACCCGACGAGGTCGAACCCGATGGTCTGCCCAACGCGAAAAATATCCCGACCAGCACGCTGCAATCGAACATCTGGTATCATCTCGGCCTTGCGCATTATTTGAAAGGCGATTACAAAAAAGCTTTGAAAGCTTATAAGAAAGCTGAAAATGTTTCGAAGAATCCCGACATGCTAGTTGCCACCACGCATTGGCATTATATGACTCTGCGCCGGCTCGGAAAAACCAAAGAGGCAGCACAGTTGATAAAACTTTTTCCCGCTAAGGTCGAAGTTATAGAAAATGACGATTACCTGAAATTGATCCGCTTGTATCGCGGTGAGATCAAAACGGCGGATTTTATAAAGTCTTTCGATGACGACGCTAATACGCTTAGCAACGCATCGCTCGGATATGGCTGGGGAAACTGGAATCTTTACAATGGAGAACCCGAAGATGCAATGCGGATTTTCCGGTTTGTCACGGATGGGAATCAATGGGCGAGTTTTGGGTATATAGCCGCTGAGGCGGAGGTTAAAAGAAATGAACCTTCGCAATAGACTGCCAGAAGACCGTGAGAAAAGTAATTGATATAATCGGAAGACTGAAACATCTGATCCGGGTTCGCAGTCGAAATGCTTTATAATAAGCAGTGACGATAAATTCCGGTTAAGGAATTTATTGAGCGACTACGTATTTTTTCTTGGGGTAATAATAATGAATTTATATGTTCAACTTCTTTCAGTGGTGATCCTGGGGAACTGTTTGGCCTGCGGCACCGTCGAATCGTCGAATCCGGCCGTACCGGTTCAGGAAAGGGCTTCGACGGAATCGCTTCCGGCATCTAAAGACAGGCAGATCGCCGTGTTCGCGGGCGGCTGTTTTTGGGGTGTCGAGGCCGTTTTCGAAAGCATCAAAGGTGTCAGCGATGTGAAGTCGGGTTACTCCGGCGGCACAGCCAAGACTGCTAATTATGACGAGGTAAGCGACGGTACGACTGCGCACGCCGAAGCGGTGCAGATCACGTTCGATCCTGCTGTCGTCTCGTACGAACAGCTTCTCGAGGTGTTCTTCAAGGTTGCCCACGACCCTACCGAACTCAACCGCCAGGGCCCGGATACCGGCCCGCAATATCGTTCAGCCATCTTTTTTACAAATGACGAACAAAAACGCCTTACTCAAAACTATATCGAGAAGTTGGGGGCTGCAAAGACTTATCCGAAGCCGATCGTGACGCAGGTCGTCGCCCTAGAGAAATTCTATGATGCCGAGGCCTATCATCAGGATTATTTGCCGCAGAATCTTGATAGTCCTTATATCATCGCCCACGATCTGCCAAAACTCGAGAATTTGAAGAAGCAGTTCCCTGCACTTTATGTGAAGAAGTAAAAATACAAAAGCCTGACCGAGGGAAGACTTTCTTTGTATTGCGGAAGCCAGCCTTTAGGTAAGCCGTAAATAAGCAATGCCTTCATCACGGTCAGGCTTCTGCCGACATTTACAACCACTCTAAAAGCATCTCTTCCTGCCGGTGAAATGCCTGTTCGGGTGTTTCACCTTTTGTCATGGGAAGCTTGAAAAAAACCGAGAGCTGTTCCTGAACGCCTGTTTCGCCGCGATTTTTTGCCAGATCGAGAAGCCGGGCGATCTCGATTGCGAGCGGGGCGGCCAGGATCGAATCGCGGCAAAGGAAATTGACCTTTATCTGCATCGGCTGTCCCAGAAAACCGGTCAGGTCGATATTGTCCCACGCTTCTTTATTGTCCTTGCGCGGCCGGTAATAGCGGATATCGACGATGTGGTCTTCGACTTCGTAGCCTAGAATGTCTTCGAGCACGGAGCTCTTAGTTTTTACCTTTGAAGCAAGAGAATCTTTGTCGCTCAAGGCAAGGCCATCGCGATTTCCGAGAATATTCGTCGAATACCAGCCGTCGACCTTCAGTGCGCGGCTTCGGAATGCGGGAGCGAGAACTGTTTTGATAAATGTCTGTCCTGTTTTACCGTCTTTTCCGGCAATCGGAACTCCCTGTTTTTCGGCGAACTCGATCAACGCTGGAATATCCGCCGAAACGGAGGGCGTGAAATTGCCGTATGGAACGCCTTCCGCAACAGCGGCGTATGCATACAGCATTGCCGGAGAGATTTGAGCCGAATGCTCGTCGAGAGCTTTGTCGAAACCAATGATTGAATTAAAGATCTCGTTGCCCTCGTCGGCGAGTCTTTCTGTTGAGGCGAGATTTATAACGACTACAGCGTCACACGATTTCTTAAACTCTTGCAGATCTTGTCTAAGTTTTGCGATCGTTTCGCGGTGCGAATCGTCGGCCATGCGATTTTCGCTATCGACCTTCGCAAGAAAACTCGTATTGCCGATTGCCCGCCACGGTTTGATCGCTTTTAGCTCAGCTTCGACGGTGACGAATTGTTTGTGCGTCAAAACATCGTGTTCTTCGGCCGCTTTCGCGAGGTGTTCGCCGAAAAGGTCCCAGCCGCCGAAAACAATATCTTCATACCCGGCAAGGCCATCGATCTCAAAATCCGCCAGCGGCAGCCCGTCCTTGCCGATCAAACCTTTTTTCAGCAATTCGACACCCGCAACCATCGTCGTGCCGACGGCTCCGCCAATGCCGACGACTGCGATGCCTAGTTTTCGTTTAGTCATATAATAAAAACTCTATATCCGGTTCCGGTGAGATGAAACCAATTCTCGTTTTAGAAGCTTGCCGGTCGGGCCTTTGGGAATATCACCAACAAAATGAATCGCCTTCGGACATTTAAAATCCGCAAGATGTTCGGCGCAAAAGGCTAAAAGTTCTTCTTCATTAACTTCTTCGCCCGCCTTCAGAACAACAAAGGCTGCAACTTCCTCTCCGTAAAGCTTGTCCGGCACTCCGATCACTGCGGCGGATGCGACGGCCGGATGCGTGTATAGCAGATCGTCGATCTCCCGCGGATAAATATTCTCTCCTCCGCGGATTATCATGTCAGATTTCCGGTCGGCGATGTAGAAAAATCCGTCGGCATCGCGGTAGCCGATGTCGCCGGTATGGAACCAACCGTTTGCAAAGGCTTTCGCGGTGGCTTCGAGATCTTTATAATATTCTTTAAAAATATTCGGCCCGCGCATGACGATCTCGCCAAGTTCACCGTCGGCAACTTCGTTGTCCGATTCGTCGAAAATCTTCATTTCATTCCCGATCGGCAGCCCGCACGACCCGGGACGGCGGTTCTCGTTGGGCGGATTGAATGTCGAGCGGCAGGTGGATTCGCTCAAACCGTAGCCTTCGATTACGAGACAATCGAACGTTTCCTCGAACTTTTTAAGGATTTCCGCAGGAACCGGAGCGGAACCGCACATGGCGAAGCGTAAGCTGTCAGAACCACCCGCTACGGCAGGTGGTTCTGACATGAGAATCGACAGCATCGTCGCTACGGATCCGAACGATGTGATCTTATATTTTGCAACAATATCCCAAAACCTTGACGCCGAAAATTTTGGCGAAACGACCGTCGAAGCACCCGCATAAAGTGCCGTCATCGTCGTGACGGAAACGGCGTTCATATGAAAAAGCGGCATGATCGTCAGCAGCCGGTCAGATTCGGTAAAGCCAAGCCAATCTGTGATCTGCCGGGCGTTCGAGATCAGATTTCCGTGGGTCAGCAGACAGCCTTTGGGTTTTCCAGTGGTGCCGGAAGTATAGATTATGATCGCATCGTCGCTGGAATCGATTTGAACCTCAGCTAGATCCACGCTGAATTCTCCAGCGGCATGGGCAACGTCATTGAAGAGTATCGTCTCCGGCTTTTTTATCTGGGCTATTAACGATTGAAACTGCGAACCCGCAAGCAGCAGCTTGGACTCCGAATTTCCGATAACCCATTCGATCTCAGTCGGTTTGAGCAGCGAATTTACCGGCCCGGCAATAGCACCGATCGAAAAACAGGCGAAATAAGCGATGATGTATTCTGCGGAATTCGGCAGCAGTAGACTGACGACATCGCCTTTTTTAATACCTCTCCCGAGAAGCAGATTCGCGGTTCGGTTTACGAATCTGTAAAATTCCTCATAACTCCATGAACGGCCATCGGCCTCAGAAAATAGAAAGTTTTTTTCCGCATGGCGTAAAGCCCGTTCTTCAAGTAGTTCACGCAGGTTTTCGTTGCTTTTTGGCATGATGTCGTGTATAAGTTTAGCACGATAAAAGTAACTGTTCTAATACACTTAGCTCTCGTTCTAAACTTAAAATATGACGACCTATCGCAGCTATATCAATGGTTCATGGCTCGATTCCGTTTCGGCGAAAACGGCTCCGAATATCAATCCGGCGAATATTAACGACTTTATCGGCACCGCACAGCTCGCGACCCGCGAAGAAGCCCGGCGTGCGGTCGAGTCGGCTTATAATGCATTCAAATCGTGGAAAAATACGCCGGCTCCGGCACGCGGCCGGATTGTCGCAAAAGCGGCACGGCTGCTGGAAGAAAATAAGGAAGAACTCGCCCAAATTCTTACCCGGGAAGAAGGAAAGACGCTGTCCGAATCGCGAGGCGAATTGACGCGGGCAATCAATGTTGCCGAATTTTGCGCCGGCGAATCGCGACGGATGAATGGCGAAACTATTCCCTCGGAATTGCCTGCGAATTTTGCCTATACGATCAAAGAACCGCACGGCGTAGTTGCGTGCATCACACCGTGGAATTTTCCGATAGCAATCCCGGTGTGGAAGATCGCACCGGCATTGGTCGCCGGAAACACGGTAGTTTTCAAGCCGGCCGAATCTACGCCGGGAACTGCTGTGCGGTTGTGCGAGATTTTCATCGAAGCCGGTGTTCCGCCCGGGGTTTTAAATTTGGTGCTCGGCAGAGGCAGCGAAGTCGGCGACGAAATTGTAAATCATCGGGCGGTTCGTGCCGTTTCATTCACCGGCTCGACCGAAACAGGAATAAAGCTTTATCAGCAGGCTGCCAAACGAGGAATTCCCGTTCAATGCGAAATGGGCGGAAAAAATCCGGTAGTCGTATTGGAAGACTGCGATATGGATCTTGCCGTTGAATCGACTGCTCAGGGTGCATTTGGATCGACCGGACAACGTTGCACGGCAACATCGCGTGCTATTGTTCTGAATACGATCGCCGATGAATTCGTTCAAAAAATAGTCGAACGGGCCAAGAGTTTCCGGCTAGGCGACGGCGGCGATCCAGAATCTCACATCGGCCCGTCTGTCGATGAAAAGCAATTCAATACCGTTCTGAAATACATCGACATCGGTCGCGAAGACGGTGCGACGCTGCTTTGCGGCGGGAAACGCGCGGAGGGCGAATCACTAGAGAACGGCTATTTTATCGAGCCTACCGTTTTCGATCACGTAACGTCGGATATGCGAATCGCCCAGGAAGAAATTTTCGGGCCGGTGCTTTCGGTCCTCCGCGTAAAAGATTTCGAAGAAGCAATGATCGTAGCCAACGACAGCGATTACGGCCTCTCTTCATCGGTTTTTACAAATGATGCAAACGACATTTTCCGATTCGTCCAGGAGATCGAAACCGGCATGACGCACATCAATTCCCCAACCACCGGCGGCGAAGCCCACATTCCCTTCGGCGGAATAAAATCCACCGGCATCGGGGCCCGCGAACAAGGCTCGACCTCACTCGATTTCTACACGGAACTAAAGGTCGTCTACGTCGATTACACAGGAAGAAAGCGTGAGGGAAATCTATACTAAATTAAATGCACACCCCTATATTATGAATACTCAAGAACAAAAAAGCACAGTTTCCGAAGCCGTGCGAAAGCACAAAGAATTTCTTTTTCCGGCCGTCGCCACCTATTATCAAGAGCCTGTCGCGCTTGTTAAGGGCGAAGGCGAGTATGTTTGGGACGATCAAGGCAATCGTTACCTCGACTGTTTCGGTGGCGTGCTGACGGTCAGCGTTGGCCATGCTAATCCGAATGTCAATGCCGCGATCATCGAGCAGACGAATAAGATCCAGCATACTTCCGCGCTGTATGTAAACGAAAATCAATCGAATCTTGCGGAAAAACTCGCGGAGATCACGCCGGGCGATCTGAAGAAATCTTTCTTTTCCAGCAGCGGCACCGAAGCGGATGATACGGCTGTAATGGCCGCGAAGCTCGCGACCGGGCGGCAGGAAATTGTCGTTTTGCGGCACAGTTATTCGGGGCGTTCGGCGACGGCTTTGTCGGCGGTCGGGCATTCGAATTGGCGGCCGATGCCGGCACAGGTTGCGGGCATTGTCCACGCGATGGCTCCGTATTGTTACCGCTGCCCGTTCAAGATGACGCCTGATAACTGTGGGGCTGCTTGTGCAAACGACGTTCGAGATGTAATTGAGACAACCACTACCGGCGAGATCGCGGCATTCATGGCCGAACCGATCCTCGGCGTCGGCGGATTTATCGTGCCGCCCGCCGGTTATTTTGAGCGTGTCGAAGAAATCGTGCGAAAACACGGCGGCCTAATGATCGCCGACGAAGTGCAAACCGGCTGGGGCCGGACCGGCGACAAATGGTTCGGCATCGAGCATTGGAATGTTAAACCGGACATCATCACTTCGGCAAAAGGAATGGCCAACGGCGTGCCCATCGGCTGGACCATCGCCACCGCCGAAGTCGCCGATAAATTCCCGGGCCTGACCTTCGCCACATTCGGCGGAAATCCCGTCTCGACCGCCGCCGCTCTCGCCGTTATCAAAATTATCGAAGACGAAGACCTTCGTACAAACGCCCGCGTTGTCGGCGATTATCTGCGCTCCAAGCTCGAAGAGCTAAAAGACAAGCATCCGATCATCGGCGACGTCCGAGGCATGGGTTTAATGCAGGGAATCGAGTTCGTCAA
The DNA here is from genome assembly GCA_014379075.1 of Pyrinomonadaceae bacterium. Taxonomy (GTDB): domain Bacteria; phylum Acidobacteriota; class Blastocatellia; order Pyrinomonadales; family Pyrinomonadaceae; genus OLB17. The sequence goes on from JACMMN010000165.1 coordinate 8,949, forward strand.
AGACCGCCAAACAAAAGAACCCGCACCGGAAGCGGTACTGAAAGTTTTCGAAGAAACCAAACGCCAGGGCGTCCTCATCGGCAAAGGCGGCCTCTACGGCAACGTCATCCGAACCGGAATGATGCTCAATTCGACGAAGGATAATGTGGATGAGTTGATCCGAGCTATGGATGCGGGTTTGGCACTTTGTTAGGAAGAGAATTCACCACAGAGACACAGAGAGCACAGAGGGGAAAGACAATGAGAAACAGAATTATTTTACTAACTTGTGTTGTAATGATTGTTGTCCTGTCTGTTTCTACAAGCTCTCAAACCAAGGCACAAAAAGTTGAAATTAATAAACTAATTGGAATTTATTCAGCCAAGACAATTACTGCTCTAAACAAGAATAGGGAACGATTCAAATATAAATCTGAGAACAAAAATGTTTTTTGGGCAGATATTAATGATGATGGTGAGTTTGATGCGATTGCGGAGATTTTCTTCTGTGAACGAACAAGTTGTCATCCAACAACAAATTCTTCTGAGGTTGTTGTTTTTCTAAACAAAAAAGGAAAATTCACTCTTGGTGGATCAAAAGGCTTCTCCCTTTTCGGAAAAATTCACTCAGTTGAAAATGGAAAGATCAAAGTTGACGTCTATGACTTGGACGAAAATGATCCTCAGTGCTGTCCAGAACTAAAACGACATGAAACATATTCATTTAAAAGCAATAGGCTGCTTAAAGTTAAGAACTAATTTCTTTTTCTTTTATCTTCTCCGTGGTCTCTGTGACTCTGTGGTGAATTCTTCTTATGGAATTGAATGACTTAACTGAAAAGATCATTGGTTGTGCAATAAAAGTTCACAGGGTTCTCGGTCCGGGTCTGCTGGAAAGCGCTTATGAAGTTTGTCTTGCCTATGAATTGCAAAAGGCAGGTTTGAAGGTGGAAAGGCAAGTTGCTTTACCTGTTTTTTATGAAGGGATAAGGCTGGATGCAGGCTACCAACTGGATATCGTTGTTGAAGGTGCAGTTATCCTTGAGTTGAAAGCCGTTGAAAGGATTTTACCGATCCACGAAGCTCAGCTTTTAACTTATCTGAAATTGATGAACAAGAAAGTAGGGCTATTGATAAATTTCAATGTCACTTTGTTGAGAGATGGAATTAGAAGAAGAATGAATTGATTGTCTCCGTGCTCTCTGTGCCTCTGTGGTGAAATTCCCAAGATTGCTGCATCTTTCAAATCCGTATGGATCAAGTAACCATTAGACAGGCGACACTTGCTGATCTTGCCACGCTGCTCTCGTTTGAGCAGGCGTTGATCGATTTCGAACGTCCGCTTGATGCGACGATTAAGGCCGGAAACATTAGCTATTACGATTTAGAAAACATGATCTCAGCCGCAAGCGTTAAGATTGTCGTAGCTGAATCGG
>JACMMN010000166.1 GCA_014379075.1 Pyrinomonadaceae bacterium
AAATCGTGGCTGCCTGGGCGTTCGGCACGGGCGGTTGTCGTTATTGATGGAAACGGCAAGATCGCGTATCGAAAGGTGGAAGCGGTGAGTTTATTTAAGCCGAAGGATGATGACATTTTGGAAGCGATACGAAAGGCGCAGGAAAATTTATCCACAGATGAACACGGATAACACAGATTTCTGATTTTTCTTATCGGTGTTCATCTGTGTTAATCTGTGGATTATATCTGGAGTTTTATTATGGCTTTATTCTCAAGTGACAAATTTAAATGCGGCAAATGCGGGCTGAAAAACGAACCGATCGGCTACGCTCCGATCCCGACCGAACTCGGCCAGAAGATCGGTGCCGAGATGTGCAAGGACTGCTGGAAGGAATGGCAGGAAAAGCAAATACAGCTTATCAACCATTTCGGCCTGGACGTTTCCAACCCCGACTCGCACCAGTTTCTGTTCGATAACATGAAGATCTTTTTCTACGACGAGGGCGTAAATGTCGCCGAGATCGACACGACGCAGGAAGGCAAGGTCAACTGGTAACGACCTATTTCGCCTTTTCAAACTTCAGCGCCAGTGAATTCATACAATATCTAAGTCCGGTCGGTTCCGGCCCGTCATCAAAGACATGGCCGAGGTGCGAACCGCACCGAGCGCACTCGACCTCGATCCGGTCGTCGCCGGCCTTTTCGGGCTTTTCGGTAACATTCTTTTTATTGATCGGCTGATAAAAGCTGGGCCAGCCGGTTTCGGAATCGTATTTCGTTTTCGAGCTGAATAATTTCAGCTTGCAAGCCGCGCAGTGATAATCGCCGACCTCCTTGTTGTCGTTCAATTCGCCGGTGTAAGGCCGCTCGGTGCCTTCTTCGCGAAGGACATAATATTGCTCGGGCGAAAGCTGTTTACGCCAGTCCGCGTCGGTCTTTACTATTTTCTTGCCGTCAAAAAGCTCGTCTGAAACGGCCGCAGTACTTGTTTCGCCCGCCGTCATCGAAGCGTTTTTAGTTGCAGCCGGTACGGGTGTCGATTGGGCAGCCGCAGCCGCATTTTCGTTCTGCGATGCAGCCGAACCCGCGCACCCTATGGCGATCAGCAAAGCCGTCACGGTCAAAACCGTGAATGTGGTTGTAATACCAAATCTCATAATAATACCTCTCCAGGCCATAGACAATATATAGCAAAATGGCGCAGATTATTTTTTTTAATTAAAAAACCTTCTTCCAAATCAAGTCGTGCGACGTAAATTGAAAGAAGGTTTTACCGTGTGGACACGCATTAGAGTTGAGCGTTATAAACCCTCAAGAAAGATCAATTAGCTGGGCATCAAGACCGTATCGACCACATGGATGACGCCGTTTGATTGTCTAACGTCAGCGATGGTTACCGTGGATGTTCCGCCCTTGGCGTCCGTCAAAATCAGGTTCGAACCGCTCATCGATGCAGTCAATGTGCCGCCCGCGACCGTCGTGAAAGTCGCCTTTCCGTTGCCGCTCTTGATGGCTTTGGCGATCGCCTTCGAATCCATCTTACCAGCAACTACGTGATAGGTAAGAATACCGGTCAACATTCCTTTGTTTTCCGGTTTCAGAAGCGTATCGACCGTTCCCGCCGGCAGTTTGTCGAAAGCCGAATTCACCGGTGCGAAGACCGTGAACGGGCCTTTGCCTTTCAATGTTTCGACCAGACCGGCAGCCTTCACAGCAGCTACGAGGGTCGTATGATCAGCCGAATTTACCGCATTGTCGATGATGTCTTTGTTCTTGTACATCGCCGCGCCGCCGACCATCGGGTTATCGGATTTCATCATTTTATCCGACTTCATATCTTGAGCCGAAACGGTGAAATTTCCCAGGGCCATCAATGCAAACGCGAACATAAGTGATAATGTAAATTTTTTCATAATAGTAACCGCCTTTCCTTTTTTATTTTTTTGCTTTAGCTTTTAAGCCAACGAAATAGATTTCGCCGAACGGCCGATTTCGGATTCAGCAAATGTCAGGACCATCTGCGTAAGCGGGTGGTTCTGACCTGTCGTGCCAAATTAATAACCAGCTCGATCGGAATATAATTTTGCGTGCGCGGTGTATATAATGAAGGTCTCCGATTGATCGATGAATCCAAATCTTTGCATGTAACCGAAATTTAAAATATGGAAAAGCAATTGGAAAAGAAACACCCGCTCGCGATCCGCTGGCTCCACTGGGTCAATTTTCCCCTGCTGGCAATGATGATCTGGAGCGGCCTGCTTATCTATTGGGCCAATGCGGTTTACGGAATCCGAATTTTCGGCTACGAATTATTCCATTTTTTCCCGCCATGGTTTTATGAAATTTCCAAGGTTGATTTCTGGGGCTATAAAATACCTGATTACCTTCCAGCTTGGTCTTACGAATGGTCAAATATTCCGTTCCGTCTCGCCGAAGGCATTTCGCTGCATTTCTTTTTTATGTGGCTGTTCGCGATCAATGGGATAATCTATGTTTTGTACACGATTTTTTCCGGCGAATGGCGTGCGATAGTTCCGGTACCGGGTTCGTTCAAAAGGGCAATTCTGGTAACGCTTCATGATCTTCACATTGTCAAAAAACTGCCGCCGCAGGGTAAATATAACGACGCGCAGCGGATCGCGTATACGAGCGTGATCCTAATGGGTGCCGGTTCGGTGATCACTGGCCTGGCCATTTATAAACCGCTGCAACTTGCTTGGCTGGCAAGCCTGATGGGCGGTTACGAGTGGGCGCGCTGGATGCATTTCTGGCTGACGATATTTTTCGTCCTATTTTTTGTGGTTCACGTCGTTCAGGTGATAATTGCCGGTTGGAGCAACTTTCGGTCGATGATAACCGGATACGATATCGTTGATGCGGACAAACCGCAAATAGAACATGCGGAGGTAAAGGCATGAGTGAAGACAAGGAAATTTTGCTAGAAAAAGTGCTTGAGCTGGAAAGGGCGAAGGATCTTCACGAAGATCTGGCCGCCGACAACACCGCGAGAATTTTGAATGAAAAGCGGCGTTTGAGCTCCCCGATGTCCGAAGAGGAAGCCCGCAAAAAAATGACCGGCAGATCTCGTCGCGGCTTTTTGGTCGGAGCGGCGGCGGCTCTGACGGGAATTTTCGGCTGGCGGTGGATGAGCGATGAGACCAAGCAATCGCTGTTGCGGCGAACATTCGAATTTAACGAAAAAGTGGCGCAAGTCTTTTACCGGCCCACAAGACTTTCTCCTGAATTTCCTCCGGAGCAGATCTCGCTGCCGCCGCGTGTCAACGGTTTTGCCGGAATGTCCGAAGGATTTGACCCGGCAAGTTGGACCTTGAGCGTCGGCGGCCTCGCGAACCGCAGCGACGATCTCGTCCTGACATTGGATCAGATCAAGGCTCTCCCGCGGACCGAAATGACGACCGAGCTTAAATGCGTCGAGGGCTGGACCATTATCGTAAGTTGGGCCGGTGTCCGCTTTTCCGATTTTGCCGCCGCATATCTGCCCAAAACCATTGACGGAAGTTTGCCGGATATTGTAAATCACCCCGAAAATCTCGTTCCGTATGTATCAATGGTCACGCCGGATCAGGCTTATTATGTCGGTTGGGATATGCCGAGCATTCTTCACCCGCAAACGCTGCTTGCATACGAAATTAACGGCCAGCCGCTGCCGCTTGAACACGGAGCCCCGCTTCGCCTCGCTTCGCCGACAAAGTACGGAATAAAACAGATCAAGCGAATCGGCCGCATCGAATTCACCGCCGACCGCCCTAAGGATTATTGGGCTGAGCAGGGTTATGACTGGTATTCCGGCCACTGATTATTTACTGTTTACGGCTTGCCGCTCTATTTTCGGTAAACGAATTAGCGTCGCAATTCAACAAAATACATTTGCGCATCGCAAAAATGTTCAAAAACGATTTTCACTACATCAACGAAGAATTTCACGCGGAAAACCTGCTTCCTCTGCAAATGGACGCGGTCTGGGCCGAGGGATGGCGGCATTTCGGTATTCATTTTTTCCGTTATAATTTGGGTATGTACGAGGTCGATATCCGCCGCGTGATCCCGCTTCGCATTCGTCTCTCGGATTTCAAATTATCCAAAAGCCAGCGGCGTATTCTCCGCAGAAACGCGGATCTGCAAACGATAATTGACCCGATTCACGTTACCTCAGAAATAGAAGAGCTATTTGACCGCCACAAAAGCAGATTCAAGCAAGGCGTCCCCGATTCGATCTACGATTTCCTTTCGCACGAACCCGCAAATGTTCCCTGCGAAGCAATGGAAGTCTGTGTTTATAACAACGAAAAGCTTATCGCCGCCAGCTTTTTCGCCGTCGGCGAGCGTTCGATCTCTGCTATATATGGAATGTTCGAACCCGAAGAAACTGCCCGCAGCCTCGGTATCTTTACGATGCTGAAAGAGATCGAATTTGCCATCGGGAGCGGCAAGGACTTCTATTATCAGGGTTATTGCTACGAAGGCGAATCGTTTTACGACTACAAGAAACGCTTTGCGGGAATCGAGGCTTTTGATTGGAATGGTAAGTGGGAAAAGTTTTAAGACGGGTCAGTACCTCGAGCGATAGCGATTGGATTCTTCGTCTTGTCAGTACCGAGAGCGGTGGCGACCGGGTTCTTTGAAGGATAAAGGATAAAGGCTAAAGGATAAATTAAGAATCAGAACCGCTTCACTTTATCCTTTATCCTTTGTATTCAACCCAGTCGCTACCGCGCCCGGTACTGACAATCTCTGCAATCCAAATGTGAAATTATCCGATGAGACTCAAACTTCCGGCGATCTCAGCCTGAGCAGCCGGAACCATCGAATTCTCCGCAAAAAACTTGGCGATAAATTCCGGGCTGGTGATCTCGACATACCGCTGCGTCTGCTCGGGCGTCATAACCTCGAGCATAAAGCGGTCTTCGATCCATAATTCAACCAATTGGAAAAGGCCCTTGTCACGGTTCGCCACCAATGTGCGCCAGCCTTCCCGCTTCCCGATCGCTTTGACCTCGTCGACGCTCAGCTTGGTGTTTATATTCAGATGCGTCGAGACGTACTGCGGCCTAAAATCGGTGCGGACGAACCTTGCCTCGTTTTCTTCGGTTATCGTTTCCGTGCTGAAACCATCGTCTTCCGGCAGGCCGGTTCCCGGTTCGAGCACTACGTCGATCGGGGTCACCTCGACAGCCGAACCTTTGCCGTCGTTGGCCAAAACAATAAAAGAATCCGGGCTCGGCGGAAACGGCAGCACGATGCCGTCCCACAATTCGGCCAAAACATTTGCGGTCTTTTCGGGGTTGTGAACTCCGATTGAAATATGATTTATCATTGCGTTGAAACTCCTTATTTATATAAAAATACGAACGGTCAATTTCGCTCGTACTATATAACGCGGATTTTCGCAGCGGATTGGATCAACCGGAACGCAGGCAGCCTGCCTGCACGCGGCGCTTCGACGCGAAGCGCCTTTGGTCCCTGCATGCGCCAGACACTAAAGAGCTGTTCGCGTTGAAGCAACGCTCATTGCAGGCAGGCTGCCTGCGTTCCTTAGAGTTCCTTCGTCCACTCGATATATTTCTTAGAATTGAATTTCTTGCCCGTGCTGCCGGTCGTCATGTACCGCATCATTCCGAAAACAGGCCGTTCCATCCACGGGCGGTCGTGTTTGCCGAAGCACCATAGAATTCCGGCGTATGAATTCGGATTGCGCCCGTCGAGACAGTATTTATTGTTTAGGTGAACGAGTGTTTCAAAGGCTTCCTCGTAACTGCGCGACCACGCGATCACATTTTTGCCCCACAGCATCCGAACATAATTGTGCATCTCGCCGGTGACGGTCATTTCACGCTGGGCAGCGTTCCAAAGCTCGTCGTGAGTTTCACCGGCTTCCAGTTGCTCCAGCGAATAGATAAATTGCCGCTCATCGCCCGCATGTTCGCGCATTGTTTTGTGGACCCAGGCGGGCAGCGATTCGAGCGAATCGTATTTCGGATTGTGCCGCGTGAAATTATAAGAAAGCTCTCGGCGGACGATCAATTCTTCGAGATATGCGTCTTTCGATTCCCTCGGAGCGTCCGCGTCCTGCACCGCCAAAGCAATTTCCAGCGGCGATAAAGATCCGAAATGCAGATAAGACGAAAGCCGCGACGAACCGTCTACGTCCGGTTTGCTCCGGGCTGCATCGTATTCCGATAGAATCTCCTTAACAAATTTCTTCAGCCGTTTGCGCCCGTTCATGGTACCGCCCTGATAAACCCGCGAAGCTTTTACCGAATGATCGATATCGCATTCGCCGACCAGCTTTGCGATATTTTCGGCTGTCACAATTGTTTCCGGGCAATCAAGTTTCAATTCAAGACTTTTCAAATCAACCTTTTCTTCCTGTAGCGGTTTCAGATATTTGTCCAGGATCTTTTTGATCTTTGGCCTGATCGTATAAGCTCCGTATTCTTCCTTTTCGAATTTGGACATCGGGATAATTCCGTTCGAATCGACGGCGTAAACCGGAACCTTCGCCTTTTCGGAGATCGTTTTGTTGTGGCCGGGAATGATGAAACAGGGAAAGTCGTCGGTCACGATCAGGGCTGCATCTTTTGCGAGTTTTGCTACCGTTTGTTTCGGATCGTTTTTGTCCTTTTGCAGATAAAACAGATACCGAATACCGAGCTTCTCAAACGCCTTGCGTTTTTCTTCGACGCCTTCGAGAATAAAAGTGTGTAGCCGGTCGCTGG
>JACMMN010000018.1 GCA_014379075.1 Pyrinomonadaceae bacterium
ATTTAGCATCGCCGCGACACCGGCATCCCGCGCCCGCTGAACAACCTCATCACGGTCCGCATCGAACTGCTCGCCGTCGATATGGCAATGCGAATCAATGAACATCATTTCCCGCCAAATTCTAGGGTTTGAAGAATCTTCTCAGCTTGAATCCGACTTGAGTTACCGCTATAGGCAATTCCCACTGAAACCGCATATCCGTTAATCATTGTGACAAAAAGTTGCTGATTCATTTTCCCCTCCCCCGATCCGATCAATAATTCCACCATTGAAGCAGGTCGCCCACCCAATTTTACGGCACGAGATCCTTGTATCAACTCAATCTTAGGACTCGCTAAAAGCACTTTAAGCGAGGCCGACATAACCATTCCGGCAGTGATTTGAGGTCCCGGTTGCTTCTGTACGGAAATAATTACCATTCCAGTGGGTACGGTACCGATGGGAGTTTCAGTCGCAGTAAAAAGAATGGCTTCGGAAAGACTCGCCCGCTCTAAAGCCGCGTCTTGACTTTTGTTATTCGATTTTAGCGCCTGTTCACCGGCTTCCCTTAATAGATCGGCTGTTCCGCCATCGGCTACATGCCAAGTCGACGGTATACGAATTTGAAAATCGAAAAATTTGTTTTGATAAATTTCCCCGTCTATAACTCCCAAGAAATCAGAAGAGCCATTTTTTACATCGCTCTTCGGCGTTTGAGAAAATGTCGCAGCGGTGAAGACTATGATAATAGCCGCAAGAAGGATCAGTTGCTTTTTCTTCATATTTTTGATCATTTCAACCTCGCTCCTACATTAACATCCTCCAAAAAAGTCGCTAACGCCGGAGTATCTTCTTCCTCCAGCGACGCGGCGCAGATCATTCCCTGGGATTCGAGACCGCGCATTTTTCTGGGTTTGAGGTTCGCGACGACGACGACTTTACGGCCGATGAGTTTTTCGGGTTCGTAATATTCGGCGAGACCGGCGAGTATTTGGCGCGGTTTTTCTTCGCCGAGGTCGATTTCGAATCTCAGAAGTTTATCGGCTTTTGGAATGCGTTCTGCGACCATTATTTGGCCTACGCGGAGTTCTACTTTGAGGAAATCTTCGATGTCGATGAATTGCTGTTCTGTGTTGTCTGTTGGTTGAGTTAACCCACCCGCTACCGCAGGTGGTAATGACTCGGCTGCCGTCACTTCCGGCTTTGGCTCTGCTGACTGCTGACCGCTGACCGCTGACTGCTCTTTTATCTCATTCATAACTTTAGCTTTGTCTATTCTCGGAAATACCGCTTCCGTTTCGCCGATCTTTGTTCCTGCGTTTAGTTCGCCCCATTTCAAATTTGCCGGATCGATTGCCGCAATATTCTCGCTTAATCCGATTTGCGAGTATATCTTTTTCGTCGCATCCGGCATCACCGGATAAAGCAAAACGCAGAGCCATCGGAGCGTTTCGGTTGCACGGTAAAGCACTGCGTTCAAAGTCTCCGCCTGCTTTTCATCCTTTATCAATTCCCAGGGCTTCGAATCCGAGATCATTTTGTCGATGCGAGCGATGACCGTCCAAATAAGTTCCAGGGCCAGGCTGAATTCGAAATTTTCGAATCTCCTCAGAAATTCATCGCGGGCGTGTTCAAGTACCGAGACGAGTTCCTGTTCATCGGGGTTAATACCGGCACGTTTGGCGTTGATGTAATTTTCCTCGGCGATCTTGCCGCTCGGTAACAAACCTTCGCGGTATTTGGTGATCATCGAGAACGTCCGGCTTCCGAGATTACCGAGGCCGCTGGCGAGATCGGAGTTCGCTCTGTCTATCAAATTTTCATAGCCGAATTTCCCGTCCTGACCGAAAACCATTTCACGAAGTAGAAAGTACCGTGTCGCATCGATTTGAAAATGCTCATGCAATACATCAACATCGATGACATTGCCCAATGTTTTGCCCATCTTCCGGCCATCGGCGTCGAGCCACATGCCGTGAGCATAAACAGTTTTCGGCAAAGGCAACCCGGCGGCTGAAAGAAATGACAACCAATAGACCGTGTGAAACCGCAAAATGTCCTTCCCTACCAAATGAGTAACATTTTGCCAATACTTATCGAAACCGATGGAAGCTTTTTCACTGTTTCCATAACCGATTGCCGTAATATAATTCGATAAGGCATCAAGCCAGACATACATTACATGATTTTCGTCGTCCGGCACTGGAACGCCCCATGAAACCGACTTCTTTTCCCTGGAAATCGACAAATCCTGTAAACCGCCTTTTATGAATGAGATGACCTCATTTCTGCGAGATTCCGGTTGAACTAATTTAGGATCGTTCGCTATGAGATCGATTAAAAACTCATCATAATCCGAGAGCCTGAAAAAATAACTCTCCTCCGAAATTCTATCAAGCGGACGTTCATGTATCAGGCACAACGGAATTTCCAAACCTTCGGCTAAAAAATATTGATCTTCGGTTTTGTATTCAGCGCAAGGAGCGCAAAACCAGCCTTCGTAAAATCCTTTATAGATCGTTTCATTTCCCTTCGGCGTTTTATTTTTGGCGATCTCGACCCAAAGATGCTGAACGCCCTCGTAATGAAAAGTCTCGGTCGTCCGCATAAATACGTCGTAACCGCCTTTCTCGGTATCGAGACCGAAGTCGTGAAACATCCTTTTAAGTTCACCGGAAACAAAATCGACTTGCTCCTTCGGCGATCGTCCTGCTTTGTCTGCGGCACGCTGAATGTTGATGCCATGCTCGTCCGTTCCGGTCAGAAAATACGTATCCAGGCCACGCTGTTTTTTATGTCTGTTGACGACGTCCGCGACAATAGTCGTGTATAGATGGCCAAGATGCGGCAGGCTGTTTGCGTAGTAGATCGGCGTGGTTATGTAATAAGTCTGTGCCATTAACAAATATCGGAAAATTTAAGGAGGTCTACGTTGTATTTCAAAAATATGGGGTCGGCCGTCAAGACCGTCATTTTTTCTTGTATTGCCTGTGAGACAATTAACCGGTCAAACGGATCACTGTGAATCTTAGGTAATAAGTGCACGCTTAAAACATGTTCGAGTTCGATCGGCAAATGGAGATAGCCTGCCCGCTGCATCCTCTGCGGGACGAAAAATTCGGGCGGTTTAGGAAGTTTTAGTTTCCCCACTCCAAATTTTATCGATATTTCCCACGAACTGGCGTGCGATAAATAAAACTGATTGTCCTTCTGGTCCTTTACAAAATTAATCGCAGCTTTACTAAATCTTTCAGGTTCAAGAAACAGCCAAAGAAAGATATGGGTGTCAATTAGAATCTGTTTCTTCATCTTCGCCATAAAATGCAGCTAAAATGTCCGGAGGCAATTCATCGAAATCATCGGCAATCCAACCTTTTCCTGCATCCATCCCGAACCAGTCGACTTCTTCTTCGACATACGGAACTATGCGAGCCTCCGGAACACCGTTCTTGGCAATTATGACATCCTCACCATTCTTCGCCATTTCGACTAATTTGCTAAGACGTGATTTAGCTTCATGCATGTTTACCTTAGTCATAAAGAATCCTCTGGAATAAATCATGCCATACTTAGCTAACCTTTTCAATTTTTATTAGCTAACTAGCGTTTGAACCGCTTTTTATCGGCGACCGAAAATTCGTCCGTGTCATTGTATCTCGGTGGCGTTTTCAAATTCGCGAGTTTCATGCCGATCGCAAGTCCGAGTTCCGCCTCCTGAATCATTGCCGATACGTCCCACCAATCCCGGTATTCGTCGGAAGCCTGATGATAATATTTTGCTGTATAATCGCGAAAAAAGATTGCCGCTTCGCCGGTCAGAGGCTGAATAAAAGCGTCGCCGTGACGCAGCGAGATCGCAGGGACGCCTACTTTAGCAAATGGGAAATGATCTGAACGGAAAAAGAATCCCTGCTCCGGTTTGGTGTCGCCCTCGACCGTCAATTTTCTTTCCTTCGCGACCTGATCGATAACGGCGGCAATCGACGACCGCTCAGCACCGAGAGCGGAAAAATCAGAGACCTTGCCGAAAAAATTGACGCCGTCGATATTTACATTAGCAGCGGTTTTCGCCAGCGGAACTAGTGGAAACTGGGCGTAATATTCAGCGCCTAGAAGCCCTTGCTCCTCGGCTGTCGGAAAGAAAAACATTACCGAACGCTTCGGTTTTTGATTCTTCGGCATTTTCGCCATTACTTCCGCGATGCTCAGCACAGCGGCGACTCCCGACGCATTGTCATAAGCCCCGTTATAAATTTTGTCGCCCTTTGCATCGGGTTCACCTATTCCGAGATGGTCCCAGTGAGCGGAATAGATAACGTATTCACTCTTCAGTTTGGGGTCGCTTCCTTCGACCATACCGACTACATTCGGCGAATCGAATGTCTGCATTTCACTTTTGAGGTTAAGCTTTACCTTGAGTCCGGTATTCACAGGCTTAAATCCGCGAATCGCGGCTTTTGACCGCAGATCGTTCAAGTCTAGATTTGCTGCCGTCAAGATCTTTCCGGCGGCCTCCCTCGTCACCCAGGATTTGATATTTAAAAATGGCGCCTTGTCCTCCGCCGTCCGGGCAATTTCGTAACGCCAATTTCCGTTCGATGTTCTAACAACGTTCCAGCCGTATCCGGCCGATTCCGTCGTGTGAATAAGGATAACGCCCGCCGCTCCGCGTCGAGCGGCTTCCTCGTATTTATAGGTCCATCGGCCGTAATAGGTCAGCGCCTTGTCGCCGAACAGATTCGGTTCGCCCGCAGTCGCCGGCGGGTCATTGACCATCATCATCAGGATCTTCCCTTTATATTCATACGGGTTTCCGCTATAGTCGTTCCATTTGAAAAGCGGGCTGTCGATTCCGTAACCGACAAAAACGATTTCCGCATCGACTGCGACATTTTCGTTTTGAGCACTGGTAGTCGCGACAAAATCATCGCCGAATTTGTACGATGACGAACCGGACTTTCCTGCGATCTCAAGTGCGGTTGTGGGATCGGCTTTAATACCGACGAGCTTCACATTCTGAAAGTAACTTCCTTTGTTTCCGGGCAGCACGCCGCCCGCTTTCATTTCGTCGGCGATATATTGAGCGGCCCGCTTGCCGCCGGCGGTGCCCGGGCCGCGGCCTTCGAAATCATCCGCGGAAAGGCGTATAACACGCTCACGCATTTTCGCCCCGTCGAAACTAGCGGTGCGGTCCTGCCCGAATGCCATTGCAGTAAAGGTTGCGATTAAAATTAGGCTAATCATTCGACTCATAGTTAAAGTTTTTTATCAGATGTCGGGAAACCGACAGTTAAAGTAAAGCTAAGGGCATCAGCCTGCCGTTAGGGAGGGCTTCTTTGATAATACGCAGTCCGCATCGGCAGCTAATGGGAGATTATTTACTACATACTCGAAACAACCTTCCATGAAATCTAGAAGCCATTTCTCAACCGTCGGCTTCTGTAAGGCGTTATCCTTTTATCAGCGACATTGCTTCGGCACGCGTTCGCGAATCGGTGCGAAAGCCGCCGAGTACTGCCGAAGTCACGGTCTTCGCCCCGGGCTTTTTCACGCCCCGTAACGTCATGCATGTATGCTCGGCCTCGATTACGACCATAACGCCGAGCGGATCGAGCTGATCGAAAAGCGTGCTCGCGATCTGCTGCGTGAGTCGTTCCTGAACCTGCAGGCGGCGTGCAAATATCTCCGCAATACGTGCCAGTTTTGAAAGGCCGACGATCCGTCCGCCTTTAGGAATATAAGCGATGTGGCATTTTCCTACAAAAGGAGCAAGGTGATGCTCGCAGACGGAAGCGATCGAAATATCCTTGACGATCACCATTTCATCATGCGAATCGCCCGGCAGCGGCACGATGTGTGATTTGGCGTCCTGCCACATCCCCTCGGTAAGTTCGGCGTAAAAATCCGCCACGCGTTCCGGAGTTTTTTGCAGTCCTTCGCGGTTCGGGTCTTCGCCCATGCCTTCCAGCATTAGCCGGACACCGGCAGCGATCTTTTCGAGATCTACAGATTTGTTAACTTCATTTTCCATAAGATATTGGTCCGCGCATCAAGGTGTCGCCGCCATCGAAAGACCGTCCAGTTTCGCCAATACCAAGTCTCTCACGATACGAAATGACACACCGTTTTCTTTAGCAATCTTTTTTACCTGTTCATATTCGGGCATCGCGTTTACTATTTTTGCACCGATGCGGGCGATTTTTACATCGACTGGGCCGTATTCCGTTATGACCTCAATCACTTCTCTTTCAAGACTCTCCCGTTCGACCGGCCGGACGCGAATGCCCAAAGTAGTCGTTTCGGAGTAGATCAGTTCCGTAAAAATTTTTCTTTTTTCAGATGTGCAAAGAATCGAAAGCATCGTTGCCGGACGATTCTTTTTCATCTGGATCGAAGTGAACCAGCAATCGAGTGCGCCCAGTTCGAACGCACGTTCCATCACGAAACCGAGGATTTGGGGCGAAAGATCGTCGATGTTTGTTTCCAACAGAGTCAAGGCCTCTGTCTTTGGCTTTGGGTCGGTGTTTACCTCAATTCCAAAGCTCCCTTTTGTTTCACCGATCATCAACCGCAAGACATTTGGAAATTTTTCGTAAGTTCGCGTTCCGGCACCGTAACCTGATTGCTTAACCGACATCTCAGGTATTTGACCATAACTATCACATACTGTTGAGATTATAGCGGCACCTGTCGGTGTGATCAGTTCACCATCGATCTCGGTAGAATAAATAAGAATGTCTCGCAGAAGTTCGGTAACCGCAGGCGGCGGAACCGGAAATTTGCCATGAACCATATTCACAAATCCGCTGCCGACATGAATCTTCGAACAGACGAATTTCTCAATCCCGAGCATGTCGAAGCCGATGCACGCTCCGACAACATCGATGATCGCATCCATTGCCCCCACTTCATGAAAATGAACCGCTTCTAAGTCTATTCCATGAACTTTGGCTTCCGCCTCGGCAAGTCTTTTAAAGATCGCTGTCGAGTTCTGTTTGACCTTATCCGAAAGAGCCGAATCGTTTATTATCTTTTCGATATCCGCTAGATGGCGATGGACTTGTTCGCTCGGAACACTTATATCCGCGTGTATGGACGAAATGCCCGATCGATCAACCTTTGTAAATTCGATCTCGTAATTCGATATTCCCAGCAAACCGATCTGCCGCCGAAACTCCGTTTCGTCCATGCCGATCGCCGAGAGAGCACCGAGAATCATATTCCCGCTGGCACCGGCAAAACAATCGAAATACAGCGTTCTCATAAACATAGAAGTGTAGCGTTTTTAGGTTGAAAAAGAAAAAGGAGCGTCTTGAGTTCACGCTTCAGCGTGTTTAACGCGTTGAGAAAGACAAACTAAAGTTTGAACTCAGAACCTGTCTTTTGCTATCGCTCCCGCATTAACCTTATAATTTCTGTTTCGCCTTTACAGGAAATATGAAATGACGCTTTTACAACTGCAGAATATCTTGCGCGATCAAGTTCGCCAGACGGCTTTGGACACATTTAGTATCGAACTGGATCAGATCGCTTCGGAAACACCGCCGAAGACCGAGCTTGGAGATCTGGCGTTTCCAGTCGCCTTCGAGCTCGCGAAGCTGATAAAACTGCAATCCGGCGAGAAAAAGAACCCGCGAGAGATATCTGAAATACTGAAACAAGCTCTCGAAACGTTTGATTTTGTAGACAAAGTCGAGGTCGCCGGAGCGGGATATCTAAACGTCTTTTTCGAACGGGCGAAGTTCCTCGCGGAAAACGTCGAAGCTTCGCCGCTTCCCGCATTATCGCTTTCAGAAAGTGCTGATTCTACAAAAGTTTGTGTCGAGCATACTTCGGTTAATCCGAACAAAGCCGCGCACATCGGCCATGTGCGAAACTCCGTTTTAGGCGATACTTTCCAGCGCATTTTGCGGGCGACAGGAAAAATGGTCGAGGTTCAGAATTATATTGACAATACCGGTGTGCAGGTCGCGGATGTTGTTATCGGCTTTATTTACCTAGAAAAAATGAATCTGGCTGACATCGAGGCTCTTGATTCAAAACTCGCGGCCCAAGGCCAGACCTTCGACTATTTCTGCTGGGATCTTTACGCAAAGGTTGGTGTCGAGTATCAGACGAATGAGGGGCTGAAAGAAAAACGCGCTGAAGTTCTTCACCTGGTCGAAGAAGGAAATAACGACACGGCGGTGCTTGCGGATTATGTCGCAACACGCAACGTCGAATGCATTCTGGCGACTATGGAGCGGCTGTCGATCCGCTATGATCTCTTGCCGCGTGAATCCGAGATACTTCACCTTCATTTCTGGAACAAGGCATTTGCGCAAATGAAATCGCTTGGCGTCCTGCATTTGGAAACCGAAGGCAAGAATGCCGGTTGCTGGGTGATGCCGTTCGAAACACATTCGGGCAACGACGAACACGAGGCAGATAAGATCCTGGTGCGCTCGAACGGGACAGTCACGTATACCGGCAAAGATATCGCCTATCAGATGTGGAAGCTTGGAATCTTGGGGATGGATTTCTTTTACAAGCTCTTTCATACGTACAAAAACGGCCAGCAAGTTTGGATCACATCGGCGATCGAATCGGAGGATGAACAGCCGCGCCCGCAATTTGGCGGCGGCGAGACGGTTTATAACGTCATCGATTCGCGCCAGTCTTATCCGCAGGACGTTGTTAAAAAAGGCGTTGCGGCGATCGTTCCCGAAAAGGGCGAAAGCGCGAGCATTCATTTGTCATATGAGATGGTTGCGTTGTCCCCGGCAGCGGCAGAGGAACTTGGATTTGCAGTGTCCGACGAAGACAGAAAGCGGCCGTTTATCGAAATGAGCGGGCGCAAAGGGCTTGGCGTAAAGGCAGATGACCTGATTGACCGTCTTGAGACAAACGCCTTGGCCGAGGTTGAAGCACGGCATGCTGAATTGCCGCTGGATCAAAAGAAATTTATCGCCCATCAACTCGCGGTCGGTGCTCTGCGCTATTTCCTGTTGAAATTTACACGCAATACGATCATCGTTTTTGATTTTAAGGAAGCATTATCCACCGAAGGTGAAACCGGAGCGTTCTGCCAATATTCCGCTGTCAGAGCAAATTCGATATTTCGGAAACTTGAAGAACGAAATGAATCACTTGAGGATTTTAAGAGCAGCATTGAGCAGCCAGCTCTCGTTGAGATTTTTTCCTCAGATGCCGGTAATGAGATCTGGTCGTTGCTCACGCTCGCATTCAGGCTGGAAGAAACGGTTCAACAGGCGGCCGCACAAAACGAACCGGCGATTCTCGCTAAATATACTTTTAATTTGGCAAAGGCATTCAATTTGTTTTACCACCATCATAAAATTCTAGCGGAAGAAGATGCAGCAAAACGTGCAGTTCTCGTAATAACAGCAGATATTGCGAGGAGGTCACTGACCGCTGCTTTGAGTACAATGGGCGTCGAAGTCCCAGAGAGAATGTGATTGACACATATCAAAACTTTTTGATACAAGAAGAATTGATGAAAACAAATTCGCACGCAAATAATTGGGGCTCCAAGAACAGTTGGCGATGCTTTCAGGCATTTGCGGCGCGTGTTTCAAGTGCGAATTTCGATCTTTTTTCCTAAGATTATTTCGAATTTCTATTTTCACTGATGCCGCCTTTATTCAGGCGGCATTTTTATTATGAATATGGACGATTTCAGCGATTTTTTGGAAAAAGCAAAGCTGGCAAATGTGATTCCCGTTATCGAAACAATGCCGGCGGATCTGCTGACGCCGCTGAGCGTCTATCTAAAGGTTGCGCGGGGACAGGAAAATTCTTTCCTGCTCGAATCGGTCGAGGGCGGAGAAAGCCTCGCACGCTACTCGTTCGTCGGCTCCGCTCCGAAAATGATCGTCAGCGGCACGGACCGGCAAATCACTATTTGCGACTCCTCAGGCGAGAGTGTCCGGGAAATTTCGATCATAGATTATCTCCGGGAACATTTTGCGAGCAATAAAGTTTTCGACGACGCCGAAATGCCGTCATTTATCGGCGGGGCTATCGGGTCGCTGGGGTTTTCATGTTCCAGCTGGTTTGAGACGACATTAAAAAAGTCAGACGGCTCAAACGAAGGCGAAGCGTCATTCATGTTTTTTCGCTCGCTCGTGGCATTCGATCATGCCAAACAGCTGATAAAGATCGTTTCACTTGTCTTCACCGGGGAAAGTGAAGGCAACACGTGCCGTCTGGAACAGCTCTATAACGATGCTTTATCAGAGAATTTTCGGATTAAAAACATTCTTGAGAATGATCCGATTTCCCTGCCGAAAGCTAATACACAGTTCGCAAATGGCGATGTTGCATCAAATTGGAAAAAGGCTGACTTCGAGTCCGCCGTTCTTCAGGTTAAAGAATTGATAAACGCCGGTGAATGCTATCAAGTAGTTCTTTCGCAGTGTTTTACCAAACCGACGTCTGCATCGGCGGTTTCGATCTATCGCGCAATGCGGTCGCTGAACCCGTCGCCGTACATGTTCTTACTCCAAACCGATGAAAGGTCGATAATCGGAGCGTCACCTGAAATGCTTGTGAAATGCAGCGGCAGGAAAATGCAGTACCGGCCGATAGCGGGTACACGGCCGAGAGGCAAAACGCCGTCCGAAGATGCACGCCTGGCCGATGAAATGCGTGCCGATAAAAAGGAGGTTGCCGAACATCTGATGCTTGTCGATCTCGGACGCAACGACCTCGGCCGTGTCGCTGAATTCGGCAGCATCGAAGTGAAAGATTTGATGAGTGTTGAAAAATACTCGCATGTACAGCATTTGGTCAGCTATCTTTCGGGAAACTTGCGAGCAGGCTGCGACCGTTTTGATGCCCTGGCCTCGTGTTTCCCGGCTGGCACGGTTTCAGGGGCGCCAAAAGTGCGGGCGATCGAGATCATTCAGCAGTTGGAGCCTACGCCGAGGGGTTTTTATGCCGGTGCTGTCGGTTATTTTGATTATGCGGGGAATATGGACACATGCATCGCTATCCGCACACTCCT
This sequence comes from Pyrinomonadaceae bacterium, assembly GCA_014379075.1. Lineage (GTDB taxonomy): Bacteria > Acidobacteriota > Blastocatellia > Pyrinomonadales > Pyrinomonadaceae > OLB17. Next base: position 10,988 of record JACMMN010000018.1, read on the forward strand.
ACTCGAAAACGGTGTGGCAAAAGTTCAAGCCGGTGCGGGCATTGTTGCCGATTCTGTGCCGGAACTTGAATATCAGGAAACCATCAACAAGGCTAAGGCTTTGCTGACGGCAATCGAAATTGCGGAGAATCAGGCAAATTTTTTATGAATCGACCCGCATTACTGGATTTTTTAGAAGGATTTCGAAACGGTGAGCATCTGCCGGAGGGCGAGGCTGAGCAATTTTTCGACTCGCTTTTGGCCGAGCAAGATGAAAATTTGCTGGCCGATATCCTTTCAGCCTGGAATGCAAAAGGCACCAGCGAAAACGAGCTTTATTCGCTGGCGTCGATAATGCGGCAGCGGGCTGTAAAGGTAAATTCCCGGCACGAAACGTTTGTTGATGCGGTCGGCACAGGCGGAAGTTCGGCGAAAACATTTAATGTCTCGACAGCAGCAGCATTCGTCATCGCAGGTGCCGGCATTCCGGTTGCTAAGCACGGAAACCGGGCCGCGACGAGTAATTCAGGAAGCGCCGATGTCCTTTCGGCTTTAGGCGTAAATCCGGCGGTTGAGGCGGCCGAGGCCGAAAGAATTTTTAACACCATCGGCATGTGTTTTATGTTCGCTCCAAATTTTCACAAGCTGTCACCGGTACTCGCAAAGGTAAGGCGCGGTCTCGGCGTTCCGACGATATTTAACAATCTCGGCCCGCTTTGCAATCCGGCAAATGCACCGCATCAAATCATTGGCGTCTGGCGAAAAGACATGGTAGAGAAAACCGCCAATGTACTCGCGCGTCTTGGAACAAAGAAATCGTGGATCGTGCACGGGGAAGATGGTCTGGATGAGATCACTCTAAACGGGGAAACGCATTTAGCAGAGGTGGAGGAAAATAGTCTCCGCCTCTTTCGAATTTCTCCGAAAGATTTTGAGATGGAGCCTTCTTCGCTCGAGAATACGCGCACATTTTCACCGTACGAAAGTGCGGAGCTGATAAGATCGATCTTGACTGGAAAATGCGATGTGCAGGCGGCAGTAAATTTAGTGTTAATAAATTCCGCAGCACCGATCTATCTAACCGGAAAAGCCGCGACTTTGCCCGACGCTATGAAAATTGCAAAAGACAGCCTTAACAGCGGATCAGCGTTAGGGAAATTGAACGATCTTATTGAAGCAACAAACTAATGGCTAAAAACTTTTTGGATACGATCTTTGAGGTCAAGAAACAGCGTGTCGAAGAGCAAAAGCAGCTCGTTGATCCGATTGAGTTACAGGAACGCGCGTTGCGGGTTCGGGCAGCGGCAGTTCCGCATAGATTGCAAATAGCCCTTCAAAACCGCGAGCGGTTCAACATCATCGCCGAAATTAAACGAGCTTCACCATCAAAAGGCATGATAAACGACAACATCGATGTCGTAGCTGTTGCTCGAATTTATGAACGAGGCGGTGCTTGTGCGATCTCGGTATTGACGGAAGAAGATTTTTTCAAAGGCTCGCTCGATGATCTGCGCACCGTGAGGAACACGGTCGATCTGCCGATCTTACGAAAAGATTTCGTATTTGATGAATTTCAGATCTGCGAAGCCGCCGACGCCGGTGCCGATGCGATCTTGCTTATAGTCGCTATGCTCGACGACAGGGCGTTGGGAAAACTGTTTCACCTGGCAGATAGCGATCTTGGCATGGATGTATTGGTCGAAGTTCACACGCTGGAAGAACTGGACCGTGCCAAAAACCTCGGAGCAAAGATCATCGGCGTAAACAATCGCGATC
>JACMMN010000167.1 GCA_014379075.1 Pyrinomonadaceae bacterium
CACGCCTCCGATCACCGGTGTAGCGGTTGCAAGCCCGACTGGGTTAGGCAGAACATTGGGTGCAAGAGCGGCTAACGCATTGATGTTGCCTGCATTCGGTAAGTCCTGAACACTGCGGGTCTCAAAACTCTTTCCGACTTGTGAAGTATCCGTTTGTACAAGGGCGTCACCCCCGGCGACAACGTCGACGGCATTCGTCGCGCCGCCCACTTGAAGAGTTGCGTCCACCGTGATGGTTTGGTTGAGAGAGACTGTTAGATCCTTCGAAGCCTTTTCGAAACCAGTCTGCTCGATCGTGATGGTGTATTCTCCGACCGGCACATTCGGATAAAGATACGAACCCGTACCAGTCGTTTGGGTAGTGAAGACCTGACCCCTTGCTTTATCGGCAAGTTTGACCGTGACGTTTGGAATGATCGCTCCGTTGGCGTCGACGACGCTGCCGGTAACGGCGCCGCCCGTAACCTGGCCAAAGATGAATGTGGAGCTAAGGAATAGCGCTGCCACTATCGAAAACGTGTATTTTAATCCTCTAAACATAAATGAAATCTCCAATTTGTTACATATTTGCGCGATGCAGAATTATTGCGGCCTCATCGATATTGATCGCGCAGCTGTCCGCCGCTAGAGGCGAAACGCGTGGCGATCTGTTTCGAAGGCCGCTTTGCTCAGCCTTTCGAATGTGGAAATCAATAATATTGAAGTGCCTGCGGTTCGCCGTAGATAAAATCGTCCATCATGACAACATCCAGCCTTTGGGTATCATCGGGTCCCGGCGTCGCCCCGGCTGTGATCCTAACGCTCGCGATTCGTGCGTCGTCAAAGACGACTCCGAAGAATGTTTGATTGCCGTCGCCGGGTGATGCGGGCGCGTAGCTGCGGAACAGCAGGTGGCCGGCGGCATCGTAATACTGTATCAATGTCCTTGAATGGCGGTTTCCGCGTTTGTTGCCGTGGCCGCTTCCGTTCGGAAGGTCTACGTCCGAAAAGACTACGCCGAATCCGCGCGTTGTGGCTGGAATGTTTTGAACGCCAGGAACGAAGAAGACAGTATCGGTGATGTTGCTGCCGATAGGAGAAAACAGACGCGCCTGGCTAAAGGGTTTAAAGATGGTAGCGTAGCTCGAGTTGCCAAACACATCGGCCAATCCGGCGGCAGGTGCCTGCACGAAACCCGTACCGGGTGTGATGGAGCGGTTGCCTCTCGAATTCAGAAATACGTCGAAAGGCGTAGACCCAAGAGATGTCGCGGTAGAACCACCGCCATCCCAATTGATCTCGCGACGTCCTCCTGCGAGCGGCCCCGGCGTATTGCCGTTGTTTGCTCCGCCAAGAGCGGCCCGGAATTGATCCACGGTGCTCTGTATCGAGGCGGCATCGGGTCCCGCCGCCTGATAGACTGTAGCCGGCGCGGCACTGCTAAAACCTGAAAACACGAGCAGTGCAAAACCGCTCACAAGAAACTTATTTATTGCTTTTTTCATATTAGTGAACTCCTAGAGTTGTAATTTATTAATTTCTTTTTCATACCGGAAAAAGTTCCGGCCGGTAATTTTTTTAAGCTGGATGCTGCGAATTTTTCGCTGCCCTTCGCGGGGTGAAAACACCGTAAACCGCCCCCTCGAACACACTACTTTTTAGAAACCATTTCGACGGTCGCTAAATCATTCTTTGCGTGGCCATTCCAGACTCGCCGAAAATCTTTCTCACTGCCGCTCGTCGGCAACCTGACTTGATATGACGATGTTTTGAAACCAATTAGAAAATGCCGGGCGCCGTAGCGGCGAAATGTTAATTGCACGTTGCCGGACTCCATGACGCCCGAAGGAATTCCCGCCACTATTTGTACGGCGGTCTTTTGATCTCTATTCTGCAATCTCCACACCACCCGCATGTCGGTTGTCGGACGGAGTATGTAAGTTCCCTTTGGGAGCGTTTTGTCGTTTGCATTGAAGGCAAAGGGAACGTCAACTCTGATCACCTCCGACTGTGCGTTGGCTTTCGTAGCATTGATACTGACTGATATCGCAAATGTGAAAATAATTGCGAATATTTGCTTTTTCAAAGATTTGTCTCCTTAGTAAATTTTCGATTGAAGTGGGTTTTGCCAACTTCAAATATCTATCGCAACATTTCGAAGAAAATCGGCTCATTTAAATTTGCGGTAAGAGAAACTAACTTCCGTTTTGGCGCATCTGAACATTTCGTTGGCTTGCTAAAATTTATGGAAGTAAATCAAAAAGCAAGCGCGGGAAATATTATTCGGGTGAGGTTTTTTTATGTCCGAAACGGCCTATCAGCCGCGCGAAATAACTCTCTTATTGCAGGCGTGGAGCAACGGAAACCGCAAAGGTTTGGACGAACTACTACCGCTCGTTTATGACGAACTGCACCGTCAAGCGCATCGCTTTTTGCGCAGGGAACGGCAGAATCATACCTTGCAAACCACGGCCCTGATCCATGAGGCATATCTGAATCTGATCGAACAAAATCGTGTCGAATGGCAAAATCGCGAGCATTTTTTCGCCATTTCCGCCAACATGATGCGACGTATTTTGGTCAATTATGCCAATGCTCGACAACGTAAAAAGCGCGGCGGTTCAGCGGAAAACCTGGAACTCGACGAATCGTTTTTGATCCCGGCCCTCAAAACCGGGATTGATCTTCTAGCGTTGGACGAAGCATTGACGCGCCTTGCGAAAATGGACAAACGTCAGGAGCAAATTGTGGAATTGCGGTATTTTAGCGGGTTGACCATCGATGAAACGGCGGACGTTTTAGGTGTGTCGCCGGCAACGATCAAGCGAGATTGGAAAATGACCAAAGCGTGGCTGCACCGCGAATTGAGCGGAAAAGATGGAACCAGAGAATTGGCATAAGGTCAAAGCAATTTTTGATTCGGTGGTCAAGGTCGGGACGCATGAGCGAACCTTGTTATTGACGAATGCTTGTGCCGGCGATGCGGAACTTCGCCGTGAAGTCGAAGCTTTACTGGCTTCGTCCGATGCTGCGGGAAGTTTTATGGAAATACCGTTTGCAGGTGAGATTGCGGACAAATTAGATGTCAGCCCAGCGAACGGATTAAAACCGTCACAGGTTTTCGGCCGTTACAAGATAGTGCGTAAAATCGGCGTAGGTGGAATGGGTGAGGTTTATCTTGCGCAGGATTCGGAACTTGATCGACAAGTTGCCATAAAGATACTGCATTCTGAAGCAGCCGACGACAAAGACAGGGTTCGCCGTTTCATTCAGGAAGCAAAGTCCGCGTCGGCGCTGAATCACCCGAATATACTCACCGTTCACGAAATCGGAAGCTTCGACGAATCAAATTACATCGCGACCGAGCTAATCAACGGCGACACTTTGCGCGAACGTCTGAAGCACGAACGTCTGACCCTGCGCGAAACTCTCGACGTAGCTGTGCAGGTTGCCGCCGCGCTTAATGCAGCTCACGACGAAGGCATAGTCCACCGCGACATCAAGCCTGAAAACATAATGCTCCGTGACGATGGTTTGGTAAAAGTGCTTGATTTCGGCCTCGCCAAGCTTACGGAACCGTCGATTGCCGCGGACGGCTTCGACAAGTCCGAGGACGCAACGCACGCCGACACCGCACCGGGAATGGTGATGGGTACGGTGAATTATATGTCGCCGGAACAGGTCCGGGGTAAGGCGACCGATGCAAGGACGGACGTCTGGAGCCTCGCAGTCGTATTGTATGAAATGTTGACGCTATGCAGGCCTTTTGCCGATGAAACGGCGAACGACACAATCGCCGCCATCCTGACCCGGGAACCCGCTCCGCTTAATGAAAGCGTTCCGCTTGAATTGCAGCGAATAGTCAAGAAGTCGCTACAAAAAAAGCCGGATGAGCGGTATCACACTGTAAAGGATTTTCTACTCGACGTTAAAAACCTCAAACGCGAACTCGAATTTTCCGAGGAACTCGAACGCTCGCATATGCCGCAATCAACTGGTTCATCAAATGTCGGCACCGCCCAATTGAGCGAAAACGCGATGGCAATGCCTAGTGTCCTCCGAGAATCGACGGTCAGTGGCCAATCTGCCACAAGGCAAAATGTCACGACATCTTCGTCTAGCCTTGAATACGCCGTCAC